>NZ_JAMYOJ010000011.1:0-227300 GCF_040319795.1 Mesorhizobium sp. M0862 | reverse complement strand
TGGATGATCTGCGCGAGCACAAGAAGCTCGCTCTACGCCAAGCCGCATGACCAGTTTCATGATCGCCCATTTTGCAGAACTTGACGCACACAACCGGGGAGGGAGACTTGGTAGACGCTGATCTCAGCAAACCACCGACGTTTCGGCGGCGCGCGCCAGCTGCCCTCCCCTTGTGGGGGTCCGAAGGACGGGCGAGACCCGTGGCTCGCCCCGGCAAGCTAGGGTGGGGTCCTCTTCGCAACAATCTGAACTTGGAACCTCAGGCCACGAGGTCCGGCACCGGCCCGACATAGCGCGACTGTGGACGGATCAGCCGCCCCGTCGTCTGCTGTTCGCGCGCATGCGCGATCCAGCCGGCGACACGTCCGGCGGCAAAGACATTGCTGAACGCCTGTGGCGGAAAGCCAGCCGCCTCAAGCACAAGCGCTGTGTAAAACTCGACATTGGTCTGCAGCGAGCGCTGCGGCTTGGCGATCCGCAGCACTTCGAGCGCCGTGTGCTCGACCTGTTCGGCGAAGGCCAGGCGGCGGCCGGCTTCGCCCTCGCTGCCGAGCTGCCGCACGACGGCTTTCAGTACATCGGCGCGCGGATCGCGCACGCGGTAGATACGATGGCCGAAACCCATGATGCGCTCGCCATGCGCGACCTTCTCGCGCAGCCAACCGGCCGCGTCGCCATGCGCCTGGATTGCATCGAGCATCTCGATCACCGGGCCGGGCGCGCCGCCGTGCAGCGGCCCCTTGAGCGCGCCGAGCCCAGCCAGCACCGACGATGTCAGCCCGGCCAGCGTCGATGCGACGACGCGGGTGGCGAAGGTCGAGGCGTTGAGGCCGTGATCGCAGACGGTCACCAGATAGGTGTCGAGTGCCCTTGCCAGCGCCGGCGACGGGACGGATCCCTCGAGCATCCTCAGCATGTCGGCGGCATGATCGGCCTTCGCGTCAGGTGCGATCGGCTGCTCGCCACGCGCCAGGCGCAGCAGAGCCGGCGTCAGCACGGCGGGCGCCGCGATCAGCCGCAAGGCGTCCGTCGGTGTCTCGCCATCCGGCAGCAGCGCCATGCCGGCGCGCATGGCGCCATAGATCTCAATCGGTGCGAGCAGCGGCAGCGAGGGTGCAAGCCGCTCGAACAGCTCGACGCGAGCCTTGCCCAGCCTCGCTGCCAGTTCGGCATCGCCGGGAAGGCCGTCGAAGAAGCCGTCGAGCAACAGGCGAACCACTTGCGCATAGCGCCAGCGTCCCGCCAATTCCGGCAGCGAATGACCGCGGATCGTCAGGCGGCCGCCAAGGCCATCGACATCGGAGAGCACGGTCTCCGCCGCCACCACATCATCGAGCCCGTTCGGCATATCTCATCTCCTTGCAGCTTTTCTGCATGGGAGATAAGGGTTGGGCTGCGCCTCGATCAATCTTGATCAATATAATCAATGCATGGGCTAAAAATGTCCGAATGGCTGTCGCGGGATGAGGCGCTGGAACGGCTCAAGGTCCGGCCGCAGACGCTCTACGCCTATGTCAGCCGTGGCCGCATCGGCATGCGGCCGGATGAGAGCGACCCGCGCCGCAGCCAGTACCGCGCCTACGACATCGCGGCATTGGCGACCCGCCGGGCGCGGGGCCGCAGTCCCTCGGCCATCGCCGAGAGTGCGATCGCCTGGGGCGAACCCTCGATCGCAACAGCAATTTCAACCGTTCTGCACGGGCGCCTCATCTACCGAGGGCAAGACGCCGTTGCGCTTTCCAAAGCGGCGACGCTGGAGGAAACCGCTGCTGTGCTCTGGGCCTCGCCTGAACCGGTGGCTTTCAAAGCTCCGTCATCTGAAGCGCCTCATCCAGTCGGCCGCGCCTCGGCCTTTGCGCAGCTTGCCATGCTTGCAGGCCACGGGCGGCCTTCGCTAGGACGCAGCGCCGCCTCGCTGTGCACCGAGGCCGCGCGCACAGTCGGAGCGCTGGCGCAGTCGCTGGGCGCTGAAGCCGGCACAGCGCCCGTCCATAAGCGCCTGGCGCAGGGCTGGTCGGTAGATGCGACGGGAGCGGAAGCGATCCGCTGCGCCCTCGTCCTGCTCGCCGATCATGAACTCAACGCATCGACCTTCGCCGCCCGCGTCGCAGCGTCCACAGGGGCCTCGCCTGCCGCATGCCTGTTGGCCGGCCTGGCAACGCTGTCCGGCCCGCGCCACGGCGGCGCCGGCGAAGCGGTGATGCAACTGGCTGAAGATGCAGCAGCCCACGGCGCGGATGCGGCGATCCGGCGCTGGCTCGGCCATGATCGGCCCTTGCCGGCGTTCGGCCATCCGCTCTATCCCGACGGCGATCCCCGTGCCACCGCACTTCTGGCAGTCATCCCTGTCGACGAGACGCTGCAACAGCTGCAAAAAGCCGCCATGGCGGCAGCCGGTGCCCAGCCCAACATCGACTTCGCCCTGGCCGCACTAACGCGCGGCCTTGGCTTGCCGCGCGATGCACCGTTCCAGCTATTCGCGCTTGGACGCAGCGTCGGCTGGGCCGCGCATATGGTCGAACAGATCATTAGCGGCAGCATCATCAGGCCGCGTGGCCGCTATGAGGGACGCGTGACTTAAGCCGACCTGGCCGTGTTCCCGAAACGCGCACGGTACGCGACGGGCGTCGTGGCGAATTGCCGGCGGAAGTGATGCCGCAACGTGCCTGCCGCGCCAAAGCCGGCGGTCTCGGCAATCCGTTCGATCGGCATGGCGGTGTCTTCCAGCAGCGTGCGCGCCCGCGAAAGCCGTTCCGACAGCAGCCAGCGCGCCGGCGTGACGCCGGTTGCGGCCGCAAAGCGGCGCAGAAACGTCCGCTCGCTCATCCCGGCAAGCTCGGCCAAGATGGCGACGGGATAGTCGGCGGAAATATTGGCGCGCATCCTGTCGATCAACGGTCCAAGCCGGCTGCGCTCATGTGGCTCGGGAACGGAGCTCTCGACATACTGCGCCTGGCCGCCGTCGCGATGCGGCGGCACGACCAGACGGCGCGCCACCATGTTTGCAGCCTTGGTGCCGAAGTCGCGCCGAACCAGATGCAGGCAGAGGTCGATGCCCGCGGCACTGCCTGCCGATGTCAGCACATTGCCCTCATCGATGTACAAAACGTCCGGAATCACGGTGATGTCGGGGTACATCTCCGTCAGCTTCTCGCTGTAGCGCCAATGCGTGGTCGCTCTTTTGCCCGCAAGCAGGCCGGCGGCGGCAAGCACGAACACGCCCGAACAGATCGAAAGAATGCGAGAGCCGCGCTCGTGTGCCTTTCGAAGCGCCTCGATCAGCGCCGGCGGCACCGGAGCCTCCGTTCCGCGCCATCCCGGTACGATCACCGTGCCGGCCTGGCCGATCAGATCGATCCCGCCGTCGGCAACAATACGCACGCCGCCCAGCGCGCGCATTTCACCGGTATCAATACCGGCAACTGCAAAACGGTACCAATCCTCACCCATTTCCGGCCGGGGCAAGGCGAAGATCTCAACCGCCACGCCAAACTCGAACGTGCACAGGCCGTCATAGGCAACGGCAACGACAAGAGGGTTGGCAGGGCGCGGATTGGCAGAGGATGGCATGATCTTGACGATATATGGCAAAGCTGCCAGCTGCAATCGCCCTGCTTCCTGTCTTATCTCTCCGTCGCATCAGCAATGGAGATACGAGGATGAGCTACGTGACAGACATTCCGGCGGCATCGCCGGATATCGCCCGCGACCATTTTCTGCGCCGGCTTTCCGTCGAGACCGACTGTTCCGACGTCGCCGCCGCACTGCGTGCCGGGGAGCCGGACTTTGTTCTCCTGCATGTGGTCGGTTCGCCGGAAGCCTATGGACGCCGCCATGTGCCGGGCGCGCTGCATCTGCCCCACCGCGAAATATCGGCCGGGCGGATGGTGCAATGGCCCGAAAGGACGCTGTTCGTCGTCTATTGCGCGGGACCGCATTGCAATGGCGCGGATCAGGCGGCCTTCAAGCTGGCCAGCCTCGGTCGTCCCGTGAAGATCATGATCGGCGGCATAACCGGTTGGCAGGACGAGGACCTTCCTTTCGCTTCAGGCAAGGAGCCCGGTGTCTTGCACGCGTGAGGCCACGCGATATGGTCGGCCTTGAAGACTGAGCAAGCATGCAGAAGGCGATGGTTAGAATTCGTCCATTCGAGCGCCAGGATGTCGGTGCGGTGCTCGCCCTCATGCGGGCGCTAGCCGTCTTCGAGGGTTATGACGACAAGCTTCGCGTCACCGAAGCGAACCTCATCGAGCACGGGCTGGGGCCATCGCCCCGGTTCGGCGTGTTGGTGGCGGAGCGAGAGGGCGTGATCGTCGGCATCGCCGTCCACTACCTCATCCCCTGGACCTACGACCTGAAGCCGGTTGTCTGGCTGAAGGAACTCTACGTCACTGAAGCGACGCGCGGCATGGGGGTCGGCCATGCGCTTGTTGAACAGCTTCGCCAACACGCTTTGAGCATTGGCGCCTCCGCCATCAAATGGACGGTGCTGAAATCCAACTCGCCGGCCAAAGCCTTCTACCGCTCGCTCGACGGCCAGCCCGACGATATCTGGGAACCGTGGCAGCTGAAAATCGACCCGTGACAGCCGCCTCGACCAACTGAGGGCGGTCGACCATGCGGCGGTCGCTTACGACATGGTGTCAAGCTTGCGCTGCATGGCGGCGATCTGTTGCTTCAGTTCCTGAAGGTCGTCGCCGCTCTTTTCCGGGACATCCTTGCGGGCCGGCTCGGGTGCAGCCGCGGCCGCAGCATTTGTGGCGGCGGTCGGGAAGGGCGTGAACAGGCGCATCGCGTTCTGGAACATTTCCATGTTGCGGCGTGTCTGCTCTTCCAGCGCCTTGATCGGAGTGGCGATCTTCATTACATCCAGCGGCGACTTGCCGATCGCGCCCTTCATCTGCTCGCGGAACCGCTCCTGTTCCTTGGAGAAGGCCATCATCGACTGTTCGAGGAAGCTCGGCACGATCTGCTGCATCTGGTCGCCATAGAAAGCGATCAACTGGCGCAGGAACGGGATCGGCAGCATGTTCTGCCCATCCTTGTTCTCCAGTTCGAAGATGATCTGCGTCAGCACCGGATGGGTAATGTCGTCACCGGTCTTGGCGTCCTGGACGGTGAACTCCTCGCCCTTCTTGACCATCTCGGCCAGATCCTCGAGCGTCACATAGGTGCTGGTGCCGGTATTGTAGAGCCGGCGATTGGCATATTTCTTGATAATGATAGGGTCGTCTTTCGCGGCCATCAGCATCCTCCCGGGACACCGGCGCGCCTGAGTAAGCCGCCGGTAACGATTGCGCCATTTTTAAGGATATGCGCAAAAGCTCTATAATTCCAAGCGCTTTGTGCAGTGCGGCATCATTTATTGCTGCATGGCCGGCCAATTATGCTGCGCAGCAAAGGTTGGGCGATCCCGCCGGCCGCTCACGCCCTGCTTGCGGCGCTTGGCCGGCATGCCCATTTCCGGTTTGACTTGGGGTGTGGAACGAGCAAGAAAAGTCCCAACAAGCCCCCAAGAACACGACACCTCGAAGTCTGGAGAGAAAAATGTCCGCTTCCAATTCAATCGTCGTTGCCAGCGCCGCACGCACGGCTGTCGGCTCTTTCAACGGCGCCTTCGCCGCCACCCCGGCGCATGAACTTGGCGCCGTCGTCATCAGGGAGCTTTTGGCGCGCGCCGGCGTCGAGCCGGGTGAAGTCGACGAGGTCATTCTCGGCCAGGTGCTGACCGCCGCGCAGGGCCAGAACCCCGCCCGCCAGGCGTCGATCAATGCCGGCCTGCCCAAGGAGACCACCGCCTGGGGGCTCAACCAGGTTTGCGGCTCTGGCCTGCGCGCCATCGCGCTCGGCATGCAGCAGATCGCCGCCGGCGACGCCACGGTGATCATCGCCGGCGGCCAGGAATCGATGTCGCTGTCGCCGCATGCCGAGCACCTGCGCGCCGGCGTCAAGATGGGCGACTACAAGATGATCGATACCATGATCAAGGACGGGTTGTGGGACGCCTTCAATGGCTACCACATGGGCAACACCGCCGAGAACGTCGCCCGCCAGTTCCAGATCACCCGCGACGACCAGGACCAGTTTGCGCTGGCCTCGCAAAACAAGGCCGAGGCCGCGCAGAAGGCCGGCAAGTTCAAGGACGAGATCGTCGCCTTCACGATCAAGGGCAGGAAGGGCGACACTGTCGTCGACCAGGACGAGTACATCCGCCACGGCGCCACCATCGACGCCATGTCCAAGCTGAAGCCGGCTTTCGACAAGGACGGCACCGTGACCGCCGCGAACGCGTCGGGCATCAATGACGGCGCCGCCGGCGCGCTGCTGATGAGCGAGGCTGAAGCCACAAGGCGCGGCATCACCCCGCTGGTGCGCATCGCATCCTGGGCGACGGCCGGCGTCGATCCGGCGATCATGGGAACCGGACCTATTCCCGCCTCGAAGCGGGCGCTCGAGAAGGCCGGCTGGTCGGTCAAGGACCTCGACCTTGTCGAGGCCAATGAAGCCTTCGCCGCGCAGGCCTGCGCCGTCAACAAGGGCATGGGCTGGGATACGTCGATCGTCAACGTCAATGGCGGCGCCATCGCCATCGGCCATCCGATCGGCGCGTCGGGCGCCCGCGTCTTCAACACGCTGGTTTTCGAGATGCGCCGCCGCGGCGCCAAGAAGGGCCTTGCCACGCTGTGCATCGGCGGCGGCATGGGCGTCGCTCTGTGCGTGGAAGCGCTGTGAACAAGAAGTGAGTAGTGAATAGGGAGTAGTGAATAGGGAAGAAGGAGCAGCGCGGCGGGATATCGATCCCTACTCGCTATTCCCTACTCCCTATTCCCTTCTTCCGACCAAAGGGAGGAAGAACTTTCAATGACCAAAGTAGCGCTCGTCACCGGTGGATCGCGCGGCATCGGCGCCGCCATATCGATCGGCCTGAAGAATGCCGGTTACACCGTTGCCGCCAACTATGCCGGCAATGACGAGGCAGCGGGGAAGTTCAGCGCACAAACCGGCATCAAGGCCTACAAATGGTCGGTCGCCGACTACGACGCCTGTGCCGCCGGAATCAAACAGGTCGAGGCCGATCTCGGCCCGGTCTCGGTGCTGGTCAACAATGCCGGCATTACCCGCGACGCCATGTTCCACAAGCTGACGCGCGAGCAGTGGAAGGAAGTCATCGACACCAATCTGTCTGGGGTCTTCAACATGACGCATCCGCTGTGGGGCGGCATGCGCGACCGCAAATTCGGCCGCGTCATCACCATTTCCTCCATCAACGGCCAGAAAGGCCAGGCCGGCCAGGTCAACTATTCCGCCGCAAAGGCCGGCGACATCGGCTTCTCGAAGGCGCTGGCGCAGGAGGGCGCCCGCGCGGGCATCACAGTCAATGTCATCTGCCCCGGCTACATCGCCACCGAGATGGTCAAGGCGATCGACCAGAAGGTGCTGAATGAACGCATCATCCCGCAGATTCCGGTCGGCCGCCTCGGCGAACCGGAAGAGATCGCGCGTTGCGTCGTCTTCCTCGCTTCCGAAGACGCCGGCTTCATCACCGGTTCGACCATCACAGCCAATGGCGGCCAGTATTTCGCCTGAACGACAGCATTTCGCCCGGTAGGACGGGCCGGCTTATGGCCCGTTCTTTCATCGCCGGCCGGCGATGTTCCCGGGCTGCGCGCTAGACATTGACCCGTTCCGGCACGCAAAGATTAACGATTTCCAGGCGCCCTGTGCAAAACCCGGTTCGCAAGCTGTGAATTCTCGGTGGACAAGCTGTGGATAACACAACATGTTGGGGTGAACAAACCAGGAAAATCCCGCCATCGCTGATTCATCGCCGATTCGTTCCGGCTTTTAGCGCAACGTTAGCGACCAAGGCCGAAAATCACCGGCAAATGGTTAAGGCCGATTAAGAAAATTCAACAATTTCATAATCTTGGCCGAGGCGTATCGGATCACGACGATGCCCCGCCGGCAAAGGTTAACGCCAATGGTCGCCTTGCAGGAATCGGGCCAGTTTCCGCGATTCAGCATATGGTGAGACTCAGGCTCGCAAAATCCACATGTAGCCGTGAACAAAAGCTGAATCTGCCGGAGTCACTGATTCGTCGCCGATTCGTTCCAGACTCGTTCCAACTGTTAATTGAGACCTCAAAGACGACCGTGGGATTGCCGGCCGGAACATTCCGCTTTCGCTTCGCGCCTGAAATCCCTATGTGTCGCCTGTCATACGCGCCACGCGAGGCGCGCTCCCGACAACACGATGCAGAAAGCCTCATCTCCAGGCCGATGAACATCCAGCCGAAACACACCGAGCCGCTGATCCTGTCGGGCCGCGACGTGACTGCCGTGCTGGGTCCGACCAACACCGGCAAGACCCATCTCGCCATCGAGCGCATGGTGGCGCATGAGAGCGGCATTATCGGCCTGCCGCTCCGCCTTCTGGCGCGCGAGGTCTATGCCCGCGTCTGCGAAAAGGTCGGCGCCCACAAGGTGGCGCTCATCACCGGCGAGGAAAAAATCCAGCCGCCCGGCGCGAAATATTCGGTCTGCACCGTCGAAGCCATGCCGCGCGAGACCGACGTTGCCTTCGTCGCCATCGACGAGGTGCAGCTCGCCGGCGACCTCGAGCGCGGCCATATCTTCACCGACCGAATCCTGCACCTGCGCGGGCGCCAGGAAACGCTGCTGCTCGGCGCGGCCACCATGCATGGCATCCTGCAAAAGCTGCTGAGAGGCGTCTCGGTGGTGACGCGCCCTCGCCTGTCGCACCTGGCCTATGCCGGTTCGAAGAAATTGACCCGCCTGCCGCGGCGTACGGCGATCGTCGCTTTCTCCGCCGACGAGGTCTATGCCATCGCTGAGCTGATCCGCCGCCAGCAAGGAGGAGCGGCGGTCGTGCTAGGCGCGCTGTCGCCCCGCACCCGCAATGCCCAGGTGGCAATGTTCCAGGCAGGGGACGTCGACTATCTCGTCGCCACCGACGCCATCGGCATGGGGCTCAACCTTGATCTCGATCATGTCGCCTTCGCCCAGAACCGCAAATTCGACGGCTACCAGTACCGCAACCTGACGGCGGCCGAGCTCGGCCAGATCGCCGGCCGCGCCGGCCGGCATCTGCGCGACGGCACCTTCGGCGTCACCGGCCAGGTCGATCCGCTGGACGAGGAACTGGTCAAGCGCATCGAGGGGCACGAGTTCGATCCGGTGAAGGTGCTGCAATGGCGCACCGCGCATTTCGACTTCGCCAGCCTCGACGCGCTGAAGCGCTCGATCGAGGCCAACGCGCCGGTCGAAGGCCTGACGCGCGCGCTGCCGGCGGTCGATGCGCAGGCGCTCGAACATCTCTCCCGCGACGAGGACATCCGCGCGCTGGCTACCAATGCCAAGCGCGTCGCGCTGCTGTGGGAAGCCTGCGCGTTGCCGGACTACCGCAAGATCGCGCCGGCCCAGCACTCCGACCTGATCGCTTCTATCTACACCGACCTCGCCAAACACGGCCATGTCGACGAGAACTACATGGCCGAGCAGGTGCGCCGCGCCGATACGACCGAGGGGGACATCGACACGCTGTCGCACCGCATTGCGCAGATCCGCACCTGGACATTCGTGTCCAACCGGCCGGGCTGGCTGGCCGATCAGGCACACTGGCGGGAAAAGACGCGCGAAATCGAAGACAGATTGTCGGATGCGCTGCATGAGCGGTTGACGAAACGGTTTGTAGACCGCAGGACTTCCGTCCTCATGCGGCGCCTTAGAGAAAATACAATGCCTGAAGCCGAAATCAGTCCTACCGGAACCGTCCTTGTCGAAGGCCATCATGTCGGCGAGTTGCAAGGGTTCCGTTTCACCGCCGACCAGAGCGCCGGCGGCGAAGACGCCAAGGCCGTGCGCACGGCAGCGCAAAAAGCGCTGGCCGCCGAGTTCGAGGCACGTGCCGAACGCTTCGGCGCCTGCGCCAATGGCGACCTTGCGCTTGGCTCCGACGGCACGCTGCGCTGGATCGGCGCGCCGATCGGCACGCTGGTTGCCGGCGAGGACGCGCTGAAGCCGCGCCTGGTGCTTTTGGCCGACGAGCAGTTGACCGGTCCCGCCCGCGACAAGGTCGCCGCGCGCGCCGAGCGCTTCGTCAATTTCCAGATCGAATCCTTGCTGAAGCCGCTGGTCGACTTGAAGAATGCCGAGCAGATCGCCGGCATCGGCCGTGGCATCGCCTTCCAGCTCGTCGAGCATTTCGGCCTCATCAACCGCCGCGACATCGCCGAGGAAATGAAGTCGCTCGACCAGGAGGGTCGCGCCGCCTTGCGCCGGCTCGGTGTGCGCTTCGGCGCCTACCACGTCTTCGTGCCGGCGCTGATCAAGCCGGCGCCCGCCGGACTGATCACGCTTTTGTGGGCGCTGAAGAACGACGGCAAGGACAAGCCCGGCTTTGGCGACGTCGTGCACGCGCTGGCCTCCGGCCGCACCTCGGTGGTCATCGATCCGGCTTTCGACAAGAGCTTCTACAAGCTCGCCGGCTACCGTAATCTCGGCCGCCGCGCCGTGCGCATCGACATTCTGGAACGGCTGGCCGACCTGATCCGGCCTGCGACCAACTGGAGGCCCGGTCTGGGACAGCGCCCGGACGGCGCCTATGACGGCCAGTCCTTCATGGTGACGCCGCCGATGATGTCCATCCTCGGCGCCACCGCCGACGACATGGAAGAGATCCTGAAAGGTCTCGGCTATCGCGCCGAGCCGAAGCCGCCGGCAGAGGTCAAGGCGCGGCTGGAAGCACAGGACAACGCGGCGCGGGAAGCCGCGGCGGCAAAGCTGGCGGAAGCGGCAGCGAAGGCCGAGCAGGCCCAGACGGCGGAAGCCGCTGCAGGCGAAGCTGTCGCTGAAGCGCCGACCGACAGTTCGGAGCCGGATGCGGCTTCCGCCACTGAGGTTGCGGCTGAGGAGCCCGTTGCCGAAGTCGCATCGGAGGCTGTTGCAGACGCTCAGCCGGAAGCGCCTGCCGAGGGTTCGGACCCAGCTGCGGCCGTTGAAGCTACCGCCGAGGTCCCAGCCATCGACGAAACAACTGCAGAGCCTGCAGCGCAAGAACACGCTCCGGCCGTTGCAGAGGCTGACGACACTGTCACCGAAAGCGCCGACGCTTTTACCTCCCCCTCGATGGGGGAGGTCGCGGCGCGAAGCGACGCGGGTGGGGGTGACAGCGCTGACGAAACCGATAGTGCAGACCGCGTAGCCGATGCAGGCGCAACCGCCGACGCCGGCGCTGCCCCCACCCCGGCGCTGCGCGCCGACCCTCCCCACGAGGGGGAGGGTGGAAGCGCTGAGCCTGTCCCCGAGGCCGAAGCGCCAAAGCCCATCTTGCTGTGGCGGCAGGGTCGTTTCGAGCAGCGCCCGCGCCATCGTCAAGGCCGGGACAATCGCCCGCGTAACGGCCAGGCTGGCCGCGCCGATGCGCCGGCCGACGCTGCCGGCGGACAGCCGGCACCGGGCGAACGGCCGGCCTATCAGGGCCGGCGCGACCAGCGCGACGGTGCCGCCAAGCCACGCTTCGACCGTTCGAAGTTCAAGCCCAAGCCGCAGGCCGAGGGCGAACAGCGCCGCGACGGCAAGCCGCAAGGCGAGCGTCCGCGCGAGGGCCGGCCTGACTGGAAAGGCGGCAGGCCGGAAGGCAAAGGCGGACCGCAAGGCGCCAAGCCGGCTTTCCAAGCCAAGCCACGCGAGGAACGCCCTGCGCGCTTCGATCCGGACTCGCCCTTCGCCAAGCTCGCCGCCTTGCGCGACCAGCTGAAGAAGTAAGCTCTGAGCATGATCCCGAAAAGTGGAACCGGTTTTCGGACAAGATCATGCTCCAACAAGAAATAACTCGCTGCGATGGTTGCTGAAGGTCGTCAGCGCATCGACAAGTGGCTGTTCTTTTCGCGCGCGATAAAATCGCGCTCGCTGGCGGCCAAGCTGGTTGTCGCCGGACGCGTCCGCATCAACAGCGACAAAGCAGCGCAGGCCTCCGATCTGGTCAAGCCTGGCGACGTTTTGACCATTACGCACGAGCGCCGCATTTTCATTTGGAAGGTGCTTGGCACCGGCGTGCGGCGCGGTCCGGCCGAGGAAGCGCGCACGCTCTACGAGGACATGTCCCCGCCGCCGGCGCCGAAAGGCGAGGCTGTTGCCGATGCCATTCCGGCGCTGCGCGACGCCGGCAGCGGCCGGCCGACCAAGAAAGAGCGCAGGCAAACCGACCGGCTGTTCGGCGAAGACTGAAGCCTTGGCCGTCTGCGCCATGCCGGCGGTCTGGAATTTCATTCCGGACACGCGGGCCCCGCCTGCAATGGCTGCCCTTGCAAGCGGCAGGCAAAGGCGTTACCTCACCAAAAAAGCCGCCGCATCGGCCCGAAAATCGGAAATCGATTTTTCGGAAGGCACGATGCGCAGATTCAAAGTGTCAGAGCGTACTTTGTGCGTCCAATTGGACGCACGTCGCTCTAGCAAGAACGGGACGTCCCGGAGCCGACCAATGACCTATGTCGTGACCGACAACTGCATCAAATGCAAGTACATGGACTGCATCGAGGTCTGTCCGGTCGACTGCTTCTACGAGGGCGAGAACATGCTTGTCATACATCCCGACGAGTGCATCGACTGCGGCGTCTGCGAACCGGAATGCCCGGCCGATGCAATCAAGCCCGACACCGAGCCGGGCCTCGACAAATGGCTGCAGGTCAACACCGAATACGCCGAGAAATGGCCCAACATCACCGCCAAGAAGGAGCCTCCGGCAGATGCCAAGAGCTTCGACGGCGAAGCCGGCAAGTTCGAGAAATATTTCTCCGCCGAGCCCGGCGAAGGCGACTGAGCACATGACGCTGGAATCGGAATCGATTTCGGAAAGGATGATGCGCAAAGCAAAAAAGTGCGGCCTATTGGATCGTCATAACGCTGCGTAACGCGCATCATACATTAACTGCCTTGACAGGCGGCGATGGCGCTCGACCTTCGCGTTTGCAGCAAAACCTTGATTCTTCCGACTTTTTGTGCTACACCAGTTGAAACATGCCGGTGACACAACGTCGATTTATGGCGCAAGCGCCCCAAATCACTGAAAGGTGAAATCCCCAATCGGACCAGAGCGATCTGGGCCAGGCAGTCGCTATGTATGCGGTTTGCCGGTCCCGGCTTTTTCCGATGGGTTCATCTGTTGTGCGGCTAACGATCGGTGTCCCCGGTCGCATGCGTTCGGACCGGCAGGCCGCCGGTGCCACAACAAGGAGTTCAGGGCGTAATGGCAACGATCACCCCGCAGAAGAAGTCCACCTCGGCACGCCACGGTTTCAAGACCGGCGAGTACATCGTATATCCGGCACACGGCGTCGGCCAGATCGTCTCGATCGACGAGCAGGAAGTTGCGGGCCACAAGCTGGAACTGTTCGTCATCGACTTCCAGAAGGACAAGATGCGCCTGAAGGTTCCGGTCGCCAAGGCGACCTCCATCGGCATGCGCAAGCTGTCGGAAGAGGATTATGTCGAGCGCGCGCTGAAGGTCGTGCAGGGCCGCGCCCGCGTCAAGCGCACCATGTGGTCGCGCCGTGCGCAGGAATATGATGCCAAGATCAATTCGGGCGACCTGATCTCGATCTCGGAAGTCGTGCGCGACCTCTACCGTGCCGACAACCAGCCGGAACAGTCCTATTCCGAGCGTCAGCTCTATGAGGCGGCACTCGACCGCATGGCGCGCGAGATCGCGGCAGTCAACCGCATGTCGGAAACCGAAGCCGTGCGCCTGATCGAGGTCAACCTCAACAAGGGCCCGAAGCGCGGCGCCAAGGCCGACAATGAGGAAGCCGAGCAGGAAGAAGCTGCCTGATCGCTTTCACCGTCGAAATCATGAAAAACCCGGCCTTGTGCCGGGTTTTTGTTTTTACCCCCTTGTGGGGTTCCAAGGACGGGCGAGACCCGTGGCTCGCCCAGGCAGGTCGCTGCGAAGCAGCGAGGATGGGGACGACCCGCCCCGGACCTTCCGTCCGACCTCCCCACAAGGGACCCACAAGGGGGAGGTAGAAGGCTCAGCCGCCGGCTTCCTTCTCCGCCTCCTGCTTCAGCGTCGCAATAAAACGCTTGGTCCGTTCCCGCTCCGGATTGCTGAACACCACGGTGGACGGCCCCTTCTCGACGATGACGCCGGCGTCGAGGAACACCACCTCCTGCGCGATCTTGGAGGCAAGGCGAAGGTCGTGCGTGGCCATCACCATGGTGGTGCCTTCGCTAGCGAGCTTTCCCAGCACGTCGACCACTTCCTGCGCCAGTTCCGGATCGAGCGCCGAGGTCGGCTCGTCGCAGAGCAGCACTTTCGGCGACGGCGCCAGGGCGCGGGCGATCGCCACACGCTGCTGCTGGCCGCCCGACAGCGTTGCCGGCCAATCGTCCGCCTTGTGCGCCATGCCGACCTTCTCGAGCAGCGCCAGTGCCCGCTCGCGCGCCTTTGCCGTCGGCCATTTCAGCACCGTCACCAGGCCTTCCATGACGTTCTCGATCGCGGTGCGATGCGGGAACAGCTGGAAGTTCTGGAACACCATGCCGGTCTGCAGCCGCAGGCGCTGGATGTCGCGGCTGGGGATCTTGACGCCGGGACGGAATTCCAGCGTCTCGTCGCCGATGCGCACCATGCCCGAGGTCGGGATCTCCAACAGGTTGATGCAGCGCAGCAGTGTGCTCTTGCCGCCGCCGGAGGGGCCGACGAGCGCGGTGACGCTGCCTTCGGCAATGGTGACAGTCACGCCCTTCAGCACCAGATTGTCGCCGAAGCGCTTTTCGATGTCGGTGAGGCCGATCATGAGCGCGCCTCCAGGAAGCCGCCATAGCGGTTGAGCCGCTCCTCCAGCCGCGTCTGCAAGGCCGAAAGCACCGAGCTCATCGCCAGATAAAGGATCGCCGCCTCGACATAGAGGATCAGCGGTTCATAGGTGGTGGCGACGATGCGCTGCGCCGCCTGGAACATCTCCGGCACAGTGATGGCGGCGGCCAGCGACGTATCCTTGACCAGCGAGATGAAGGTGTTGGACAGCGGCGGCACGGCGACGCGGCCGGCTTGCGGCAGGATGGTGCGCCGCATCGCCTGGCTCCAGGTCATGCCGATCGAATAGGCCGCCTCCCACTGGCCCTTCGGCACCGAGCCGATCACGGCGCGGATAATTTCCGAACTGTAGGCGCCTATGTTGAGGGTGAAGCCAATCAGCGCCGCCGGAAAAGCGTCCAGCAATATGCCGACCGAAGGCAGGCCGTAAAAGATCAGGAACAGCTGCACCAGAAGCGGCGTGCCGCGAAAGATCCAGACATAGAAGCGGACCACGGCAACCAGAGGCTTGGGACCGAACAGCCGCACCAGGGCGACAACCAGGCCGACGAACAGGCCGAGTGCGAACGATAGCAATGTCAGCGGTACGGTGAAGATCAACGCCGCCCACAGCAGTGTCGGCAACGAGTCCAGCATCAGGTGTAGCCAGTGCGGCACGAGCGGCTCCTCCTTCACAGACCGCCGCGGTGACGGCAGTGCGATTGTGTGCTTCTCATATCATGCGAAAAACGGCGAGCCGTCAAAGACGGCCCGCCGCTATTGGTCATTGCCGGCAAACCGCCGGGAGATGGTCTTTACTGCGAGACATCCTGGCCGAAATAGGTATCGGCGATCCTCTTGTAGGTGCCGTCGGCCTTGATGTCGGCCAGCGCCTTGTTGATCGCCGCGACCAGCTCCGGATCACCCTTGCGCATGATGACGCCGGAATAGTCGGCGTTCTCTTCCTGCGCGGCTATCTTCACATTGGCGTCCGGCTTGTGCTTCTTGAAGTCGAGGAAAGACAGGCTGTCATTGATGGTGGCGTCGGCGCGGCCGGTGAGCAGCAGCTGGATCGACTGGTCGAAGCCGTCGGTGCCGACGAGTTCGGCGCCGTTGGTCTCGGCGAGCTTGCCGAAATTCGATGTCAACGACTGTGCCGACTTCTTGCCCTTGAGGTCGGCGAAGGTCTTGATGTCGGTGTTGTCGCCGCGCACGATCAGCACGGCCTTGGAGGCGATGTAAGGATCGGAGAAATCGTACTTGGCCTTGCGCGCGTCGGTGATGCCGACCTCGTTGATCACGGCGTCGTAGCGGTTGGCGTCGAGGCCGGCGATCAGCCCGTCCCATTTGCCTTCGAGGAACTCGACCTTGACGCCGAGCTTGTCGCCGATCGCCTTGGCGATCTCGACGTCGAAGCCGACCAGCGCGCCGGAAGCATCATGATAGGTGAAGGGCGCATAGGTGCCTTCGGTGCCGACTTTGAGGGTGCCGGCCTGCTTGATCTGGTCGAGATTGGCGCCGGCATGGCCTGATGTAACAGCCAGAACCTGAAGCGTTCCGGCGACGATGAGCGAATTGAGCCATTTCATTTCTGTGTGATCCCGTCCTTGGCCGGTGTCCGGCGCTTGTGAGAGCCGGAAACTGACAGATACAGCGCAGCAAAATAAGGAACCGGATTTCAAAAAAACGACGATCCAGAAATCAGATTCTCAAAGCAGCTCGGATCGGTGCCAATAGTCCCGATCTGCGGTGTCGATGCGCCCTGTCGGACCGCACAAAACAACCGCCATCGGCGGCGGAACCAATCCCCGGTGTGGCACGTTCATGGCTTGTTGTAGGGCGCCGCGTTTCCATTTCAAGAACCCTTGGCTGCGCTAGGCCCGAAGCAATTCCAGGAAAGTGGGAAAGCGGTTTCCCTCGGAATTGCGTCAAACAGAGATAACGGCCGCCAGGCCGTCCGAAAATGTCCGGGAGCAGGAGCGCGGCATGATCGAAGACACGGCAGGACGGACCATGGTCCGCACGGCAATGAAAGCCCCTTACCTCGAGCGCGATGAGGAACATGTTCTCGCCTTGCGCTGGAAGGAAGACCAGGATCAGCAGGCGCTGCATCAGATTACCGTCGCCCATATGCGGCTGGTCATCTCCATGGCTTCGAAATTCCGACATTACGGCCTGCCGCTCGGCGATCTGGTCCAGGAGGGCCATGTCGGGCTGCTGGAAGCAGCCGCGCGTTTCGAGCCGGAGCGCGAGGTGCGCTTCTCGACCTATGCGACATGGTGGATCCGCGCTTCGATGCAGGACTACATCCTGCGCAACTGGTCGATCGTTCGCGGCGGCACCTCTTCGGCGCAAAAGGCGCTGTTCTTCAACCTGCGGCGCCTGCGCGCCCGTCTTGCCAATGGCGCCGAGCCGATCTCCAACGCCACGCTCTACCGCGAAGTCTCGGTAGCCCTCGGCGTCTCCGAGGCCGATGTCGAGAAGATGGATTCCAGGCTTTCAGCACCTGACTCTTCGCTCAACGCACCGCTCGCCGATGAGGCCGGTACCACCGAGCGGATGGACTTCCTGATTTCGGACGATCCATTGCCTGACGAGGTCGCCGGCGACACCATCGACGTCGAACGGCGCCTGATGTGGCTGAAGACGGCGCTCCGCGCGCTCAATGCCCGCGAACTCAGGATCATCGAGGAGCGTCGGCTGACCGACGAAGGTGCGACGCTTGAGGCGCTCGGCGAGACGCTCGGCATTTCCAAGGAGCGTGTCCGGCAGATCGAGGCCCGCGCCATGGAAAAGCTCAAGCTCGCGCTGGTGAAGCAGAACCCCGAATTCATGGCAGCGTGAGATTGCCAGGAACAGGGGTACCGCCCCGAGTTATCTCAGAAAAGTTATCTCAGAAAAAAGCACTACGAAGGCTGGGGTTTCTGACGAAGACCGGCGCTATCTGTCCGTGACGATCTTGACCTTGTCGCCGGCCGAAACCGAGGCGCCCGGCGACATCGCGTTGAGCACGCGGAACAGATCGAGCTTGCGGTCGACGCCGACCATCTGCGCCGAAAGTGTGCCCATCGTCTGCCCGGCCTGTACCGTGACGACGCGGATATGCAGCGGCTTCAGTGCCGCTTTCTCGGCGGGGCTGAGCACGCGGAACGAACCGCTGACCGAGCGTGCCACCGGATCGAGTGTCGTGCTGGCCGAGGGGGCCGCTGTCAAAAGCCGATAGACCTGGCCGCCGGCGCGGATCACTGCAATGTCGAACTGCCAGCCATCGGCGCCGGCGTGCGCTGTCGCCGCCTCGTTGCCGTCGATCGTCTCCTGGCGCACACTGGTCTCGTCGAGACCGGCCACCCAGCCGCTTCTGATGTAGTCGGTCAGCGCACGATCCTTGTCGATCGACACACCGTCGAAGCGGATCGCCATGTCGCCGGGACCGGTCGCCGTCACCGCCGCCGCCGAATTGTCGATGATGAAGCCGTCGGGCACCGTGAACGAAACGCCGAGGCCCGGATGCAGGAAGGTCTGGCCGCGCACATAGCCCTCTTCCGGCGTGTCGCCATAGAGCAGGCCGTCTATCCCGGCCAGGAAGGAATCGCGGTCGCGGGTGCCGATGCCCGGCGCGCCGAACTGGCGGGCGTGGCGCTGCGCCAGATCAATTCGCTGCGGCGTGTTGGGGTGCGTAGCCAGGAAGTCGAGGCTGGCGTCGGTGGCGCCGCTGATCGAGCGGAAATCGGTATAGGCCGACATCGACTGCAGGAAACGCCCGGCGGCATAGGGATCGTAACCCGCCTCGCCGATCGATTTGATGCCGATCGCGTCTGCCTCCAGCTCCTGGTTGCGCGAGAACTGCGCCAGCCTCAGCTTGCCGCGGATCAATGCCTGCTTGGCGGTCGGACTGTCGCCCAGCACATCGGAGACCACCTTGGTCGCCAGGCCTTCCTCGGCCTCGAGCTGCTGTCGCTGCAGACCGTGATTGGCGGTGACGTGGCCCATCTCATGCGCGATGACGGCGGCGAGTTCGGCCGAATCATTGGCCAGCGCCAGCAGGCCGCGGGTGACGTAGAGATAGCCGCCCGGCAGCGCGAAAGCGTTGACGTTTGGCGAATTGAGGATGGTGATGCGATAGGTCTGGGTCGGATTGGCCGACACCACGGTCAGGCTGCCGACAACCTTGGCCACCATGCGCTCGAGCTTGGGATCGGAATATTCGCCGCCATAGGTGGCAAGGATGCGCGGATGCTGTGCCTTCGCCAGTTCGGCAAGCTTGCTGTTGGCGGCGACATTGTCGACCGTGATCGGCTTGTCGGAAGGCTGGAAGCCAGATTCCTGCACTTCGGGAGGCGTGAACATCTGGCAGCTGGCCAGCGCCACGGCAAGGCCGGCCAGCGCGAGGAAGCGCACCAGCGGTCTGCGTTTCAAAGTGTCAGTGCCGGTCGGCAGCACGGCGTTCCTTCAGCTCTCGGCGCATGATTTGGACCGGGGTCCGCGCCAGCGAAAAATCGGTTTTCGTTGGCAATCCTGCACACATCAAAAAACCTACAGCGTTTACGCATCCGGCCGGATGCGGCGCTGTAGGGGGCAAATCACGGCTCGTGCCGGACCAGTACTAAGCGGACCTAGCCACATCAGCTGGACCATGGCAAGCAAGCGCCACATCACCTGTAGCCGGTTTGGTCGTAAATTATGTCCGCTTCCGGGCAATATCGCGTGATCCGCCCGAACTTGCGCCGATATAGCGCCGAAACGCTTCAGGGCCAGTGCCGTCGAAAAAATCGGCGGCAGGTCCCGTCGCGGCAACCCTGCCATTGTCCAGAAAAACCATCTGCTCGCCGATACGGCGAGCGTCTTCCGGCTGATGCGTGACGAACAGCACCGTCATCGCCCGCTCGGCATGAACGCCGGCCACCAGGTCGAGCATGTCGTCGCGCAGTGCTGGCCCGAGCGAAGCGAACGGCTCGTCGAGCAGCAGCACTGGCCGGTCGCGCACCAGAACGCGGGCGAGCGCTACGCGCTGCCTTTCGCCGCCGGAGAGTTCGCGCGGCAGGCGCATCTCCTTGCCGGCCAGGCCGACGCGGTCAAGCGCCTCGGCGATTGCGGCGCGATCGGCGTCGGTCAGGTTGAGCGATGGCGAGCGGCCGAGCCCGACATTCTTCTCCACCGAGAGATGAGCAAACAGATTGTTTTCCTGGAATACCATCGACACCGGCCGCGCCGAAGGCGGCTCGGCGCCGACATCGGCGCCGCCGATCAGCACACGACCGGACTCCGGCGTCTCGAAACCAGCCACCAGATTGAGCAAGGTCGATTTGCCCGAACCACTTGCCCCCATGATGGCGGTGATCTTAGATGTATGGAATTCGACATCGAACAGGAATGACGTTTCGCCATAGCTGAACGAGACCTTGTCCAGCCGGACAGTCGTGCCTTTCTCCACAGCGGACGTCACGATCTCTCTCCCCGTCCCAGCCAGTCTGCCGCGACCACCAATGCAAGGCAGACCGCCCCGAGCAGCAAAGCCAGCCCGGCAGCATCGGCCGTGCGATAGCTGCCCATGCGCGCCAGCAGGAGATAGGGCAAGGTCTGTACCGAATCGCTGCCGAACAGCGCGATGACGCCGAGATCGCCGAGCGACAGTGCCATGGCGAAGGCAAAGCCGGTGGCCAGCGGCCGCCGGAGCGATGGCCAGTCGACCAGAAGCAGCCGGTTCCAGCCCGCAATGCCGAGCTGCGCGCACAGCTTTTCGTGGCGCTCGCTCGCCGCATCATAGGCCGGGCGCATCGCGCGGATGGCAAAGGGCATCGCCATCACCGCATTGACGATGACGACCATGACCGGCGCGATGGCAAAGACATCGCTGACCGTGCGCAGCAGGAGAAACCAGCCGGCGCCGATGACAATGGGCGGCACGACGAGGACGAAGCCGGCGCCGGTGTCGGTGGCATGTTCGAGCAATGAACGGGCACTGGACCGGCGGCGCAGCGACAGTGCCCGCCGAGCCATGATCAGCGACAGCGACAGCGCCACCGAAAGTAGCGCCGCCGAGAGGGCGAGACCGGCGCTGGTCAGGGTCGCCTGACGCACGGCACTCTCGCCCGCCAGCCGGCCGAGATCGGCGCCGAGGCCGGACGCGACGGTGGCCGCCATTGGTCCGGCGACGAACAGCAAGGCGAGCACGATCAGGACGGCGTTGAACGCTGTTTCTGCTTTGCCGGCCAAGTGATAGCGGCGCGGCGCGACAGGCAAATTGGCGTCGCCGGTCACATTGGCGCCGAGCCGCGTCAGCGCCAGCATGACGGCGAAAGTCAGCGCGATCTGTAGCACCGTCAGCGTCACCGCTCGCGCCGGATCGAAGTCGAAACGCAGCGCCTGATAGATGGCGACTTCCAGCGTCGTCGCCGCCGGCCCGCCGCCGAGGATCAGGACGATGGTGAAGGAGGTGATGCAAAGCATGAAGACAAGCCCGGCGACGCCCGGCAGCGCGGCGCGCAGCACCGGCCACTCGATCAGCCGGAAGGCTGGCCTCGCCCCCATGCCGAGCTGGCTCGCCAGCCGCCATTGATCGGCCGGCACCGTTCCCAGCGCTTCGAGGAACAGCCGGGTGGCCAGCGGCAGGTTGAAGAAGACGTGGGCGACGAGGATGCCCGACAGCCCATAGATGTCGGGCCAGCTCTGGCCACCGATCGCGGCGAAATAACCGGCGCGGCCATAGAGCGCCAGTATTCCCAGCGCTCCGACAATTGCCGGCAAGGCAAGGGGCACAGTGAATAGCTGCAGGATGAAGCCGCGTCCGAAGAAGCGCGGATGCCGCGACAGCGCCCGGGCGACGAAGAGCGCCGGTACGGCGGAAAGCAGAGTCGAGAGCGCAGCCTGCCAGAGCGTGAAGCGGACAACGCGCAGGAGATAGAGGTCAAAGGCGGACGCGGCGCCGGAAAGGTCGTGCGCGCCTTCGCGGATAAGGCCGGCGAAGGCGCCACCGATCAGCAGCGCGATTGCCGCAAGCGCGACAATGCCGGCCGTGATGCGGGGGTCAGAGCGTTGCACTCTTTACCGGGCCTCGCGTTCCTTCGCGCCCCCCTCTGTCCTGCCGGACATCTCCCCCACAAGGGGGGAGATCAGCTATTTCCGCGCCCCGCTTATTCCTGCAACCTTGGCGACTGGCGAAATCGCCGACGATAGCCAATCTCCCCCCTCGTGGGGGAGATGTCCGGCAGGACAGAGGGGGGCGCCGTAGAGCACTCATCTTTTGACTATACAGCCAAATCTACTTGCTCATCACCGCCAGCCATTCATCCACCCAGGCCTTGCGATTTGCCGCGACCTCTTCCGGGCTGAACAGCAAGGTCTTCGCCGGCTTGACCAGCCTATCAAAAGCCGGATTGAGCGGCTTGTCGGTTTTCCCGGCCGGGAACATCCAGTTGGTCTCCGGAATGACATCCTGGAATTTCGGCCCGGTCATGAAGGCCAGGAACTTCGCCGCCAGCGGATTCTTCGCGCCCGTGGTGGTGATGCCGGCGACCTCGATCTGCAGATACTCGCCTTCCTCGAACGAGGCCGCCTGGTAGCGCCTGGTGTTCTCCGCCACCATGTGGTAGGCCGGCGACGTCGTATAGGAAAGCACCATCGGCGCCTCGCCCTTGGTGAACAGGCCGTAGGCCTCGCTCCAGCCCGGCGTCACCGTCAGCACTTTGCCCTTGAGTTTCGCCCAGGCTTCCGGCGCCTTGTCGCCATAGACCGACTTAACCCACAGCAGCAGGCCAAGGCCCGGCGTCGACGTCCTCGGATCCTGGATGACGATCTTGTCGGCGGCATCGCCCTCGACCAATTCCTTCAGGCTCTTCGGTGGGTTCTTCAGCTTCTCGGTGTCGTAGACGACGGCGAAATAGCCATAATCGTAGGGCACGAAAGTGTCGTCGCTCCAGCCGCCCGGCACGTTGTTTTCAGCCACCGCGCCATGTGGGACAAACAGGCCGGAAGCCTTGGCTTCCGCGGTGAGGTTGGTGTCGAGGCCAAGCACGATATCGGCTTTGGTCGACGCACCTTCGAGCTTGACGCGATTGAGCAGCGCGACGCCGTCGGCCACCGAGACGAAGTCGACGCTGCAGCCACACTCGGCCTCGAATTCCTTCTTCACCTGGGGGCCTGGACCCCAGTCGGCAGTGAAACTCTCATAGGTATAGATCGTGAGTTTTTCCTGCGCGCACGCAGGGCTTGCCAGTAGCGAAACAGCAAGCCCAAGCGCTGGGACAAGACGGGACAAAAAAATGCGCATCGGCGCCTCCTTCATTCGTGTTGAAAGGAATTGAGGCGTCGGGCTGTCCGAAGCGTCTAATCCCTCCGCCGGTACAAACCGGATCAGGTTCAGCGGGTTGGCGAGACTGCCTCTCAGCCGGTCCGCGAAGATCGCGTCCGGCACCCCGTTAGAGCGTTTCGACACATAGGCCCGGCCAAGGTGCCACGCAAGTGGAAGTTTGCCCGAGCGTGATCCCGGAAAGTGGAATCCGTTTCCGGAAAAAGATCATGCTCCAACAAAGAGTGACGGTGCCGCTCGGCCTTCCGTTTCGTCGGCGGGGCTGGTAAGGGCCAGCGGATATGAGCACATTCACCATCCTGCTTGGCGGCGATCTCGTCCGCACGCCGCGGCTCGACCGCCAGGTCGCGGGCACGCGCGTCATCGCCGCCGACGCCGGCATCGGTCATGCCCGCCTGCTCGGCGTGATGCCGGAGCTGTGGGTCGGCGATTTCGATTCGGTGCCGGCGGACCTGCCTGCCGATCTCGCCGCCGTGCCGCGGGAGGTGTTTCCTCCCGAAAAGGACAAGACCGATGGCGAACTGGCGATCGCGGCGGCATTGGAACGCGGCGCCACCAGCCTGGTGCTGGCCGGCGCTTTCGGCGGCAAGCGCGCCGACCACGCCTTCCTCCATCTGGCGCTCAGCCTGCGGCTGGCCGAGGCCGGGACAAAAGTGCTATTGACCAGCGGAGCGCAGGAAGGCGCCCCTCTGCTGCCTGGCAAGGCCGGCTTCGACTATGCCGACGGAACGCTGTTTTCGGTGCTCGGCTTTTCCGATCTTTCGGGCCTCACCGTGTCCGGCGCGAAGTGGCCGCTCGACCATGTCGAGGTCGTGTTCGGCTCGTCGCTGACCATCTCGAACGAGGTCAAGTCCAACACGACCGGGGGCGGCCTCGAAATCGCGCTCGGCCATGGCCGCGCGCTGCTGCTCGTCCACCCCCTACCCCTTGCCTGAAAGCTGACATGGCCCCGCCCCTTCTCAACCTCGACGGCATAAGACTGACCTTTGGCGGCACGCCGCTGCTCGATGGCGCCGAATTGACGGCGTCCGCCGGTGACAAGATCGCGCTCGTCGGCCGCAACGGCTCCGGCAAGTCGACGCTCCTGAAGATTGCTGCTGGTCTGATCGAGCCGCAAGACGGCGAGGTCTTCCGCCAGCCTTCGGCAACGGTGCGCTATCTCCCGCAAATGCCCGACATGGACGGCTTTGCCAATGTGCGCGCCTATGTCGAGGCCGGGCTTGGGCCTGCCGACGATCCCTACCGCGCCACATATCTGATGGAGCATCTCGGCCTCGCCGGCACGGAGAACCCCAACGATCTCTCCGGCGGCGAGGCGCGCCGCGCAGCACTTGCCCGCGTCATGGCGCCCGAACCCGATATTCTGCTGCTTGATGAGCCGACGAACCATCTCGATTTGTCGGTCATCGAATGGCTGGAAGAAGAGCTTGTCCGGACATCTTCGGCGCTGATCGTCATCTCGCACGACCGTCGCTTCCTCGAACGCGTCTCGCGCGCCACTGTCTGGCTCGACCGTGGCCAGACCCGCCGCCTCGACAAGGGCTTTGGCCATTTCGAGGAATGGCGCGACCTTGTGCTGGAAGAGGAAGAGCGCGAACAGCACAAGCTGGGCCGCCAGATCGTGCGCGAGGAGCATTGGCTGCGCTATGGCGTGACGGCTCGCCGCAAACGCAACATGCGCCGGCTCGGCGAACTGCAGACCATGCGCCAGCGTTTTCGCGGCCATCGCGGCGCCGAGGGCTCGGCCACCATGGTGGCCAGCGACGCCGCCGAATCCGGCAAGCTGGTGATCGAGACCAAAAACATCGAAAAGAGCTTTGGCGACCTCACCGTGGTCAAGGGCTTCTCGACCCGCATCCAGCGCGGCGATCGCGTCGGCCTTGTCGGGCCGAACGGCGCCGGCAAGACGACGCTGTTGAAGATGCTCACCGGCGAGATGAAGCCCGACGCCGGCTCGGTGCGGCTCGGCACCAATCTGGAAATCGCCACGCTCGACCAGAAGCGCGAGGCGGTCGATCCGGCCGAGACCCTGGCGCAGTATCTCACGGACGGGCGCGGCGAAAACCTCGTCATCAATGGCGAGCAGCGCCATGTCGTGTCCTACATGAAGGATTTCCTGTTCAAGCCGGAACAGGCGCGCACCCCGGTGCGCGAGCTGTCCGGCGGCGAACGGGCGCGGCTGCTCCTGGCGCGTGTTCTGGCGCGGCCGGCCAACCTTCTGGTGCTCGACGAGCCGACCAACGATCTCGACATGGAGACGCTGGAACTGCTGCAGGAACTTGTCGCCGGCTTTGCCGGCACGGTCATCCTGGTCAGCCACGACCGCGACTTCCTCGACCGCACCGTCACCAGCATCATCGCCCCGGACGGAGGCGGCCGCTGGATCGAATATGCCGGTGGCTATTCCGACATGCTGGCGCAGCGCGGCGGCACCCGGCTCGACGACCGCAAGACGGGCGCCAAGGCCGAAGCCAGCGATGCGCCGGCGCCGGGCAAGAGCGAGCCGGCAGCGCCGAAAGGGCCGTCGAAGAAACTGTCGTTCAAGCAGAAATTCGCCCTGGAATCGCTGCCCAAGAAAATCGAGGCGGTAATGGCCTCGATCTCGCGTTTGGAAAACAACATCGCCGATCCCGCCTATTACGAGCGCGACCCGGCCTCGTTCCAAAAGACCATCGCCGCCCTCGACAAGGAACGCGCCACGCTGGCCGCACTCGAGGAAGAGTGGCTGGAACTGGAAATGCTGCGTGAGGAGATGGAGGGGTAGCATTGCCTGCGGTCTTTTATGCGCGTATATTGTGCGCATGAAAGGAGGCATCTCCGTGCTTCAATCGACGCCAAAAACTCAGCGGACCTCTGTCAACACGTCCATTGACTCTCAGTTGATCAAGGACGCCAAAGCGTTGGGCATCAACATCTCCCGCGCTGCCGAAGCAGGGATCGCGAAAGCGATTGCGGCGGAGAAAACGCGTCGATGGCAAGAAGAAAACAGGGAAGCCATCGAAAGCTCCAACGAATATGTCCGAAAGAACGGACTGCCATTGGCTAAACACCGGCCGTTCTGATGGCGCGTTACGATTTCTATCGGAGTACCGAGAGCGACGGTTATCTTCTCGACGTGCAGTCAGATATGCTTGAAGGGCTGAGCACGAGGGTGGTCGTTCCTTTGATGCCGCCCGAGATTGCCCCGCTTCCTGGCCGCCGCCTGAACCCGACCTTCGCTATAAACGGCAAAGATCTTGTGATGGTCACACAGTTTGTGTCGGCCTTCAGCGCGTCCGAATTGCGGATGCCAGAGGGAAACCTTTCTAGACATCACGACGACATCGTCGCCGCCCTCGACATGCTGTTCCAGGGCTTCTGAGCGAAGGCAGCCGCTACTGCCGCCCGTCAACCTGCCGTCTTGGCCTGCCAGGCCTTCAGCGCCTCGTCGAACACCTTCTCGCCCGGAATGCCCTTTTCCATGGTCAGCAGCGCCCGGCGTCCGGTCTTGTAGACCACCGGCACGTCGATCCAGTCCTGGCCTCGAAGCAAGGTCATATTGGCGTCCTCGTCGGCCTTGGTGTCGTTGAGCGCCACCAGGAAGAAGCCGTCGGCGATCTTGGCCGGAATGCCGATCAGCGGGCTGCCGGCATCCTGTTCCGAACTCTTCATGGCGACGCGCAGGATGTTGTCGACGCCACCGCCGTCAAAGCCCTCGGGCGTCAGGAAGATCATCTCGATGATGTGGCTGGCCGGCAGCGTCTGGTCGGTATTGCGGCGGATGGTCATGCGCAGCTGGATGTCCTTGCCGGGAATGGTCGCCTCGGCGCGGATCGCCGGCTCGGGCGGCAGGTCGCCGCCGGGCGATTCCTGCACCAGCGACCAGACGATGCTGCCGGGTTCGGCCGAACCTTGCGCGGTCGAGGTGCGTTCCTCGTAGAAGATCGCCTTCTGGCCGACCGCAACGGTCGGCGCGGGAGCGGCGGCCGCCGGCGCAGCGGGCGGCGTGCCGGCCGCGGGCGGCGTGGCGGCGGCATCAGCCGGTGCTGCCCCATTGGCCGGCGGAGCGGCGCCATCGGCGGGCGGCGTTGCCGGTGGCGTGGCGGAAGCGTCGGGCGCCGGCGTGGTGGGCGCGCCCGTGGCTGCGGCGTCGCCGGCCGGCGGGGTCGCAGGCGCTGGCGCCGCCGCAGGCGGTGCTGGAGCCGGGGGTGGCGGTGTGGTCAGCGCGGCGACGGACTCGCCCTCGCCGATGCCGCTTTGACCGGCCGCGGGACCGGGGTCGGTCTCACCGCCTTCGGGCGACAGGCGCTGGGTGAACTTCGTTCCCTCGCCGGCAGGAGCCGGTGCGGGTGCATCGGCCGCGGGCTTGGCCGGCGCCGGCTTTACCAGCGGTTCGGTCGAGACCGTCTTGGTGTCGCCGCCAAGGCCCAGCATCGAGCCAAAGGCATCCTTGTTCAGCCAGATGCCATAGCCGCCGCCGGCGACCACCAGAAGCGCGACGACAGCCGCGATCAACCCGCCATAGCTGCGCCTGCGCTCGGCGGGGCGCAGGCGTTGGAACGTGTCCGCCGCCGGCTGCTCGTCATTGGCAAAGACATCGGCGCTATCGTCGTCGGCGTCCAGCTCCGCGGCTTGCTTGTCGATGGTTTCTGCACGCGCCACAGGCGGAGGCGGTGTCGGAGCGGGCCTCTGCCAGCTCGGCTCTGTCCTGGTGGTCGGCGCCGGCTGCACGGGTTTCGCCGGCTGCCAGGCCGGCGCAGGCGTGGCGGAAGGCTTTACATGACTGGACTGGTTCTTGTTGCGGTCGATGGAGGAGAAGATGTGCTCCAGCTCCGCCAGTGGGTCGGATGCCGGCAGTGCCCTGGCATAGTCGCGCTCGACGCTCGAGATGGCATCTTCCAGGGATCGCTTCTGCGTGCTTATGGCTTCGGCGGCGAGCGGCGGCGAATACTCCGCAAGCTTCTTCGCCAGCATGGTACGAACGCTTTCATAGATCCGCGTACGCTTTTCGGGCGTTTCGTCGCCGTGCTTGTCGAGCGCCTTTTTCAGAATAGCAACGAAATCTGCCATGCTTCAGTCGACCTGTATTGTGTTTCCGCGCCGGCCCCCGCAAATCGGCCGCGATGCCCGGAAAGGCTTCAGAAAACTAGTCTTGAAACGGATCGGTCACAAGTATCGTGTCGTCCCGTTCCGGGCTGGTGGAAAGGAGCGCGACGGGTGCCCCGATCAGCTCCTCGATGTAACGGACATATTTGACGGCCTGCGCCGGAAGGTCGTTCCAGCTGCGTGCGCCGGCTGTGGTGCCTTTCCAGCCTTCGAGCGTCTCGTAGACCGGCTCGACACGCGCCTGCGCGCCCTGGCTGGCCGGCAGATAGTCGATCGTTTCGCCATCGAGACGGTAGCCGGTGCAGACCTTGATCTCATCCAGCCCGTCGAGCACGTCGAGTTTGGTCAGGGCGATGCCCTTGATGCCGTTGACGGCGACGGCCTGGCGCACCAGCACGGCGTCGAACCAGCCGCAACGGCGTTTGCGCCCGGTGACGACGCCGAATTCGTGGCCACGCGTACCGAGAAATTCGCCGATCTCGTTCTTCTGCTCGGTCGGGAACGGGCCTTCGCCGACACGCGTCGTATAGGCCTTGGTGATGCCCAGGACATAGCCGATGGCGCCGGGGCCCACCCCCGAGCCGGCGGCTGCCTGGCCGGCAACGGTGTTGGACGAGGTGACGAACGGATAGGTGCCGTGGTCGATGTCGAGCAGCGTGCCTTGCGCGCCCTCGAACAGGATGCGTTCGCCGGCGCGGCGCTTGTCGTCGAGGATTTTCCAGACGCGGTCCATATAGGGCAGGATCTCATCGGCGACCGAGGTCAGCTCGGTCATGATCGCCTCATGCGTGACTTCGCCATGGCCAAGCCCGCGACGCAGCGCATTGTGATGCGTCAGCAGCCTGTCGACCTTGAGAGGCAGCGTTTCCAAATCCGCCAGATCCATCACCCGAACCGCGCGCCGGCCCACCTTGTCTTCATAGGCTGGGCCGATGCCACGACGCGTCGTGCCAATTTTCGTCCCGGAATTGGAGGCGGCGTCCTCGCGGAATCCGTCCAGCTCCCGGTGCAGCGACAGGATAAGCGCCGTGTTTTCGGCTATTTTCAGGCGGTCCGGCGTGACCTCGACGCCTTGCGCCTTGAGTTTTGCCACTTCCGCGACAAAGGCGTGCGGGTCGAAGACGACGCCATTGCCGATGATCGACAGCTTGCCTTGCCGCACCACGCCCGACGGCAGCAGCGACAGTTTGTAGACCTTGCCGTCGACGACCAGCGTATGGCCGGCATTGTGGCCGCCCTGGAAGCGCACGACCACGTCGGCGCGCTCCGACAACCAGTCGACGATCTTGCCCTTGCCTTCGTCGCCCCATTGCGAGCCGACGACCACCACATTGGCCATGTTTCTTTTCCCTTGAGATGCCGCCCTGGCGGCCTGGATATGGTTCGAAACGACAGGCCTCTATAGCGTCAAGACCTCGCAAGCGCGACCTTTCTTTGCCGCCGAAAATGCCCTGAGGCACAACAATTTTCGGCTTTGACATCATTTACTTGCGTCGGCGGGGGCAATAGGCCGGCAAACACAACTCCCCAGGCGGCCGGAATCCCGCAATGCATCGACGCGCCTACCTGTTCCTGCTGCTGACCACCTTGTTGTGGGGCGGCAATTCCGTCGCCGGCAAGCTGGCGGTCGATCACGTCTCGCCGATGACGCTGGTCTTCCTGCGCTGGGTGCTGGCCGTCGCGATCCTGCTGCCGATCGGCTGGCGCACGATCAGGGAGGACTGGCCGGTGGTGCGCAAACACTGGTTCGTCCAGGCTGCACTTGGCGCCAGCGGCTTCACTCTGTTCAACACCATTTTTTACACCGCGCTCAACTACACGACGGCGATCAATGTCTCGATCGAACAGGCGGCGATGCCGGTCTTGATCATCATTGCCAATTTCTTCTTCTTCCGCCTGCGCGTGAGCTGGGCTCAGATTGCGGGCGTGGTGCTGACCATCTTCGGCGTCATCTTGACTGCCTGCCACGGCGATCCGCGCCGGCTGCTCACATTGGAACTCAATTTCGGCGACGCCATCATGCTGGTCGCGGTCGTCCTCTACAGCGGTTATTCGGTCGGGCTGCGGCTGAAGCCGGTGATGCGCTGGCAGAGCCTGATGTTGTCCCTGGCGATCGCTGCCCTCATCACCTCGCTGCCGTTCTTCCTGTGGGAGGTCGCCGCCGGCAAGGTTATCGTCCCCGATATCAGCGGCTGGGTGGTCATCGTCTATACCGCGATCGGCGCTTCGGTCATTTCGCAGATCACTTACATCAGGGGCAACGAACTGATCGGCGCCAACCGTGCCGGGCTGTTCATCAATCTGGTGCCGATCTTCGGCACGCTGCTGTCAGTGCTGATCGTCGGCGAGACATTCCAGCTCTACCAGGCGCTGGCGCTTGCCCTGGTGCTGGGCGGCATTTCGCTCGCCGAATACAGCGGGCGCAAGATGTCGGCACCGAACCGCTGCGGATAACATTTGGCCGCTGCCGCGCTGCGCCGCCGTCGCGATAACTGCTGCCGCGCGCCGACCTGGAACATTTTACCTCTGGCGGAGTTTGCTTGCGTGGGAGGCAACAAGATGAGCCATAACCCTCGCAGCACAGCAAGCATTGCCGGTCACCCCATTCATCCAATGCTGATTCCGTTTCCGATCGCCTTCTTTGTCGGTACCTTCGTTTGCGATCTGATTTTCTGGCAGACAGCCGATCCCAGGTGGGTCACCGGATCGCTTTGGCTTCTCGGCGCCGGCCTGATCATGGGCGCCTTGGCCGCTCTTACCGGCCTGACGGATGTTCTCGGCGATGTTCAGATCCGCAATCTCACGACGGCATGGCTCCATGCCGGCGGCAACGTGCTCGTCGTGCTGATCGAGCTTTATAACTGGTACTCTCGTTATGTCGGTGGAGCGGCGGCTGTGATCCCGACCGGCTTTATCTTATCGCTGATCGTGGTTCTGATCCTGCTGTTTACAGGGTGGAAGGGCTGGGAACTGGTCTATCGGCATCGCGTGGGCGTCTCCGACGGCTCAGACGAATTGACCTGAACCGGCCTCTGCGACGGCCGCCCAATGATGGGGGGAGGACCGCCGCATCCGCCACGCCGTCAACTACATTGCGTTGACGTCGAACTGCAGCCGCTTGGCCGAGTCGATGGACTTGTGCGCCTTGACCTGTTCCAGCACTTTCTCCGGGAACGGCGCGTCGAGATAGAGCAGCGCGATCGCGTCGCCGCCCGGCCGGTTGCGGCCGAGCTGGAAGTTGGCGATGTTGACGCCGTTCTCGCCGCACACCGTGCCGAGCAGGCCGATAATGCCGGGCGCATCGGCATTGGTTGTGTAGAGCATGTGCTGGCCGACCTCGGCGTCGAGATTGATGCCCTTGATCTGGATGAAGCGCGGCTTGCCGTCGGAGAAGCAGGTGCCGGCGATCGAGCGCGTCATGTGCTCGGTCTTCACCGTCAGCTTGATGTAGCCGTCGAACACGCCCGACTTGTCGCGCTTGACCTCGGCGACGATGATGCCGCGCTCCTTCACCATGATCGGCGCCGACACCATATTGACGTCGGCGACCTGCGGCCGGATCAGTCCGGCAAGCGTGGCACTGATCAAGGCACGCGTGTTCATCGTCGCGGTCGAGCCGTCGAACAGGATCTCGACCTCGTTGATCGGGTCCTCGGTGACCTGGCCGACAAAGGCGCCGAGCACTTCGGCGAGCTTGACGAACGGCTTTAGCCGCGGTGCTTCCTCGGCCGTGATCGAGGGCATGTTGATGGCATTCGAAACCGCGCCCTTGATCAGATAGTCGGCCATCTGCTCGGCCACCTGGAGCGCGACATTTTCCTGCGCTTCCGCTGTCGAGGCGCCGAGATGCGGCGTTGCCACCACATTCTCCATGCCGAACAGCGCGTTGTTTTCCGCCGGTTCGACCTCGAACACATCGACGCCGGCGCCCGCCACCTTGCCGCTCTTCAGCGCCGCGACCAGGTCGGCTTCGACGATGAGCCCGCCACGCGCGCAATTGATGATGCGCACGCCGTTCTTCATCTTGGCGATCGCCGCCGCGTCGATGATGTTGCGCGTCTTGTCGGTCAGCGGCGTGTGCAGCGTGATGAAATCGGCGCGGGCGAAAAGCTCGTCCAGCTCGACCTTGTCGACGCCGAGTTCCTCGGCGCGCTTGTCCGACAGGAACGGGTCGAAGGCAACGACATGCATCTTCAGGCCGACGCCGCGCGTGGCGACGATCGAGCCGATATTGCCGCAGCCGATGACACCCAGCGTCTTGCCGGTGATCTCGACGCCCATGAAACGGTTCTTTTCCCATTTGCCGGCATGGGTCGAGGCATTGGCCTCCGGGATCTGCCGTGCGAGTGCAAAGATCATCGCCACCGCATGTTCGGCCGTGGTGATCGAATTGCCGAAAGGCGTGTTCATCACGATGATGCCCTTGCGGCTCGCCGCGGGGATGTCGACATTGTCGACACCGATGCCGGCGCGGCCGACGACCTTGAGTCTTGTCGCTGCGTTGATCAGTTTTTCCGTGACCTTGGTCGCCGAGCGGATGGCAAGACCATCATACTGGTCGATGACTTCGAGCAGCTTTTCCTTGTCCTTGCCGAGATCGGGCAAATAGTCGACCTCGATGCCGCGGTCCTTGAATATCTGGACGGCGGTGGTGGAGAGTTTGTCAGAGACGAGAACGCGGGGCGCCATGGCGGCCTCCTTGAACTGGATTGTCGGGAAATGGCGGCCCGCAGGCCGCCACGAATTCTCAGGCTGCTGCCTTCACCGAAGCCTTCTGCGTGGCGAAGGCCCAGTCGAGCCAGGGCAGCAGCGCCTCGAGATCGGAGGTCTCGACGGTGGCGCCGCACCAGATGCGCAGACCGGAAGGTGCGTCACGATAGGAGCCGATGTCGTAGGCGACGCCTTCCTTGTCGAGCACAGAGACGATCGCCTTGGCGAAGGCCGCCTGCCCGTCGGCGTCGAGCGCCGCGACATCGGCGTCGGTGAAGGACAGACATACGGACGTGTTGGACCGTGTCGCCGCATCGACCGCGAGATGGCCGAGCCAGGACGACTTGTCGACAAAGCCATCGAGCACGGCGGCATTGGCATCGGCTCTGGCAATCAACGCATCGAGACCGCCGATCGACTTCGCCCAATGAAGCGCATCGAGATAGTCCTCGACGCACAGCATCGACGGCGTGTTGATGGTCTCGCCCTTGAAGACGCCTTCGATCAGCTTGCCGCCCGAGGTCAGGCGGAAGATTTTCGGCAGCGGCCACGCCGGCTTGTAGGTTTCCAGTCGCTCGACGGCGCGAGGCGACAGGATCAGCATGCCGTGTGAGCCCTCGCCGCCCAGCACTTTCTGCCAGGAGAAGGTGACGACATCGAGTTTCTGGAAATCGAGCCTCTGAGCGAATGCGGCCGAGGTCGCGTCGCAGATGGCCAGGCCTTTGCGGTCGGCTGGAATGAAATCACCATTCGGCACACGCACGCCCGAGGTCGTGCCGTTCCATGTGAAGACCACATCGCGGTCGAAATCGATTTTGGTGAGATCCGGCAGCTCGCCATAGCCTGCCTCGATCTTTCTGACATCGGCGAGCTTCAGCTGCTTGACCACATCGGTCACCCAGCCGGAGCCAAAGCTTTCCCATGCCACCATGTCGACACCGCGTTCGCCGAGCAGCGACCACAGCGCCATCTCGACAGCACCCGTGTCCGACGCCGGCACGATGCCGATACGGTAATCCGCCGGAACCTGGAGAATCTCGCGCGTCAGCTCGATCGCCTGTTCGAGCTTGGTCTTGCCGATCTTGGCGCGGTGGGAACGGCCGAGCGCAGCATTCTTCAGTGCCTCGACCGACCAGCCGGGGCGTTTTGCGCAGGGACCTGAGGAGAAATTGGGGTTTGCCGGACGGAGTCCGGGCTTCGTATGCGTCGTCATCGTGGTCTATCCTTCCAGATAGTGGCCCCTCGTTGGGGAGGGGTGGCCCACGGACGGCGATATGCGTTCAGCCCTCAGGCGTCAAGAGGAAAGTTTTTGTCGCTGGCGGCATACCGGCGATACGGGATCAGCATGTCGTGGGCTAAAACGCAAACAGCGGATCGAAGAGATCCGCCGTTGGGCTTCCGAACAGCAAGCTTCCTACCAGAGGTCGTAGCGCAGGCCGAGCTTGACCTGATGATTGCTGATGCCCTTGCGGATCGGATAGGAGGTCAGGCTCTCGGCCGTGACATATTCGGCATCCGGCGCGGAGAAGTACTGGTAGCCGAGATCTACAGAAACATTCTTGGTCACCTGATAGGCCAGGCCCGCATCCAGCGTGTAGGCGAGGGAATACTGGGTCTTGTTGTCGTTCCGGACGAAATCATCCGTAGGGTCGACATTGTCGGTGAAGTAACTCGCCGACAGCTTGTATTTGCTCCGGACCAGCCCAATGCCGGCGCCGAGGTAGGGCGTGATCCCGACATAAGTGCCGAGATCGACATAGCCATTGACCATGCCCGACAGGGAATAATTTTGCAGCGATGCCGACGCGATGGTCGCACCACCCGGCGGCGGCGTCGCCGAATCGTCAAAGCCGACGCCGATCTTGTTGCCGGGCAGATAGCCAAGATTGACGTCGCCGCGCAGATAGTCGTTGAAGTGGTAGCCGAAGCCGATGCTGGCAAAGGCCGGATCCTGCTTCTCGCTGAAGCTCGCGGGGGCGAAGGTGAAATCCTGATCCTCGTAGCTCTTCTGCGCCAGATAAGAGACGTCGCCGCGCAGATACCAGCCCGAGCCGACCTCGACCGGTTGATAGTCCGGCGCCTGATCGACATAGATCGGCGGATCGTAGTCCGCGGCCTGCGCCGGCGTCAGCGGCACAAGGACGAGTGCGGCGAGCGCCGGCGCTGTCAGCGATTTGAAATTCATGGGTCCCCGGCTCCTGAAATTGGCGCCCGTCATTTTGATCGCAAGCGCCGTTTCAGTAGGCATTGTTAACCATAGTGGTTAAGTGCGGGTTAAGGATAACGCGGCGTACCGAATTGATTTCAATTGGGTTTCTTCGGCACACGCGGCCGGTTGAAAACGCGCAAGCATCGGCAAACGAAAACCGCCCGGCAAGACCGGGCGGTTCGCGAATTCCTGGATTTCGAAGCGACTACTTGGTGTAGATCGGCTCCGGCTCTGGAACGTAGGGCTCCGGCGATGTGCAACCATTATTGCCGCCGAACTGATAGCGCAGACCGCCTCGTACCTCATGTGTGTTGATGCCATGGTCGAAGCCGGGCCCGGAACTGCTCACGTCGAAGTCGAACATGCGGCCCCCCTCAATGTGAGAGTAGCGATAGCCGGCATCCAGGATCACCCTGTCGGTAAGGCAATAGGACGCGCCGGCCATGAGCGCGTAGGCAAAGCGCCAATTCTTCGACCCGGGGTTGGTCTCGGTTGTGTTCGGGTCGTGGACGGTATCCCATTTGACGTGCGCGCCGCCGATGCCAGCGCCAACATAAGGCGTGATGCCGTGCCAGGTGCCGATATCGTAATAGGCGTTGGCCAAGAGCAGCAATGCGCTCATTTTCGACACTTCGACCGATGTCGTAACGCCATCGTTGGTTGATCCGTTGAAGTCCGAAGCGAACCAATAGTCGGCTGTCAGGTCGGTACGGAAATGATCGTTGATCTTGTAGCCAATGCCGGCGCCGAGTGAGAAGCCGCCCTTAAGCTCGCCGGAATCGAAAACATTGCTGCCGGGAGGCGGCCCGTAGGTGATATAGTCGATGCCGCGCAAATCCGATTTATGATAGTCGATGTCGCCGCGGATGTACCAGCCGCCGAAATCGGCCGGCTGCTCGTAGGCGATCGGCGCCGGCGCCTCTTCGACCACCGGCGGCTCCGCCAGATCGGCGGCGAATACTGGCCCGGCCACACCTGCGAACAGCGCGGCAAGGAGGGCCTTTTTTGCTGTATTGAACATGTTTGTCACCCCTGAGAACCGTCGGGAAAGTCCAACTTGCCCGAATGTGATTGACCTCAGTTGTGGATAATGAATTGGAAAAGTTAAAAGGCGTTTAACCCTGTCGATTAACCACGAATTCTCGACATTTTAGCAAACAGTCTCCGCCGGCATAACGCTGGGACCAACCCTGGCCGAAACAAAAAGCCCGCCTGCAGGCGGGCTTGAAGTCTTGAGCCGGCAGTTCGCCCCTGCCGTTGGAGGCAGCGCAATCAGGCGGCGCTGCGCGTTTCCGAAATGATGTCGACGATGTCGTTGACCACGGCCTCGACCAGCTGCGGGTCGTCGCCCTCGGCCATGACGCGGATCAGCGGCTCGGTGCCGGAGGGCCGTATGACCAGGCGGCCGGCCTTGCCAAGACGGTTGCGCGCGTCTTCGATCACCGCCTTGACCGTGGCTTCCTCAAGCGGCTTGCCGCCGGCGATGCGGACATTCTTCAACAGCTGCGGCACCGGCTCGAATTTCTTCGACAATTCGCTGACCGGCCGGTTCTGCCGCTTGATGCAGGCCAGCACCTGCAGAGCCGAGACCAGCCCGTCGCCAGTGGTCGAGAAATCGGACAGCACAATGTGGCCCGACTGCTCGCCGCCGACATTCAACCCGTGCGCGCGCATATGTTCCACGACATAGCGGTCGCCGACCTTGGTGCGATGCAGCTGCAGCTTCATGTCGCCAAGGAAGCGTTCGAGGCCGAGATTGGACATCACCGTCGAGACGACGCCGCCGCCGGCCAGTCGCCCGCTCTGGTGCCAGGACTCGGCGATCAGCGCCATGATCTGGTCACCGTCGACGATGGTGCCGTTCTCGTCGACGATGACGACACGGTCGGCATCGCCGTCGAGTGCGATGCCGATATCGGCGCGCACTTCATGCACCTTCTTCTGCAGGCCGGCCGGATGGGTCGAGCCGCATTCCTTGTTGATGTTAAAACCGTTCGGATCGACATTGATGGCAATGACCTCGGCGCCCAGTTCCCAAAGTGCTGCTGGCGCCACCTTGTAGGCCGCGCCGTTGGCGCAATCGACGACGATCCTGAGACCCGACAGCGACATTGAGCGCGGCAGCGTGCGCTTGGCGAATTCGATGTAGCGGTCATGCACGCCGTCGACGCGCTTGGCGCGGCCAAGTCCGTCGGAATCGGCGAGCGCCAGTTCGATATCCTTGTCGAGCATGCTCTCGATGCGCTCCTCGATCTCGTCGGAGAGCTTGTACCCGTCGGGACCGAACAGCTTGATGCCGTTGTCGTAATAGGGATTGTGCGAGGCCGAGATCATGACGCCGATATCGGCACGCAGCGAGCGTACCAGCATGGCGACCGCCGGTGTCGGGATCGGGCCGAGCAGGAACACATCCATGCCGGCCGCGCACAGGCCGGACACCATGGCGTTTTCGATCATGTAGCCGGACAGCCTGGTATCCTTGCCGAGCACGACGCGGTGGCGATGGCTGCCGCGCTGGAACGAGAGGCCGGCGGCCATGCCGACCCGCATCGCGATCTCAGCCGTCATCGGAAACTTGTTGGCGCGCCCGCGAATGCCGTCGGTGCCAAAATAACGTCCTGCCATGCTTGCCAGAATCCCCGTCGGTTTTTCAGCCGGCTCGTAATGCCACAATTGGTCCGAGCCCGACTATCACATTGTGTGATTGTATATTACCAATTCTTAGAAAATCATTGTAGCAGGCTGTTCGGAGCGTTGGGCAACGTACCATGACACGGTGTTGCCGCAATATAGCATTCACACTGGGCCACACCGCGCAGATTGGGCCGGTAAGCCGGACTGTTGGAGGGGGCAGATCGCAATGGATCCATCACCTTATCGGGAGAACGCCGTTTAGCATCTGGCGCAGCCTAGCGTTGAGAGCTATTGATTTACACAGGTACAACCTATGGGCGCAGCAACGGGAGAAACGCATGCTCATCCACCGACTTGCAACTTTGACGGGTCTTGCCGTCGCAACCTTGTTCATGGCGGCGCCCGCCAGCGCGCTGACCATGGCCCAGTGTAGTACCAAGTATAATGCCGCCAAGGACGCCGGCACGCTGAACGGGCAGACCTGGAATCAGTATCGGAAGGCCGAGTGCGGCACCGACGCGGCGGCCACCACCGAGACCGCAAAGCCGGCGGCCAAGAAGGCCGCTGCGGCCAAGACGGACACGACCAAGGCCGCCGCTGCTGATGATGGCGCCAAGGGTCTGACGGCCAAGGAATGCAGCGCTAAGTACCAGGCTGCCAAGGCCGCCGGTACGCTCAATGGCGCAAAGTGGAACGACTTCCGCAAGACCGAATGCGCCGCCGGCGCATCCGCCGCGGCAGAACCGGCCAAGGACACGACCAAGGCCGCAGCCACAACCGACGATGGCGCCAAGGGCCTGACGGCCAAGGAATGCAGCGCCAAATACCAGGCGGCAAAGGCCGCCGGCACACTGAACGGCGTGAAGTGGAACGACTTCCGCAAGACCGAATGCGCCGCCGGGGCCTCGGCCGCGGCAGCGCCCGCCAAGGCAACCACCAAGGCAACTGCCGACAGCAGCGGCAAGGGCCTGAGCATGGCCGATTGCAGCGCCAAGTACCAGGCTGCCAAGTCTGCCAATACGCTGGGCGGCAAGAAGTGGAACGACTTCCGCAAGGCCGAATGCGGCGCAGGCGCAGATGACGACGACACCGTGCCCGCTCCTAGCGAGGCGACCTATACCAGCGAGCCCGAGAAGCCCTCGGTCAGCGCTCCCAAAGGTGTCAAGTTCCCGGCCGCGATCTCAAAGAAATACGCCGGCGAGACGCCGGCCAAGGGCCGCATGCATACCTGCCTCGAGGTGTATTATGCCAACAAGGACGCCAACACGCTCAATGGCCTGCGCTGGATCCAGAAGGGCGGCGGCTTCTACAGTCTCTGCAACGCCAAGCTGAAGAGCTGATCGCGTAGCCATATTCTCCAGACAAAGGCCCGCGCATCGCAGCATGCGCGGGCCTTTTTGTTGCGCTCGAAGACACCTGGCGTTGCTCGCGTTTACATATCGCGGAAGCTGTCGGCATCATCTATTCGCCCACACTGCCCACCGCAGACTTATGGTTGGTTCGCAAAGATTCTAATTGAACATATGCAGAACAAATGGTATACAAAAAGACATCGAACTTTTGTCAACCAGGAGGGTCTTATGTCCAGATTGAAATTGGCGGCATTGGCTGTGACGGCATGGATTGCTTGGAGCGTCGCCCCTGCAAGCGCACTGACGATGAAGGAATGCGGCGAGGCCTATCGCACAGCCAAGGAAGGCGGCACTCTGAACGGCATGGATTGGACCGCTTTCCGCACAGAGAAGTGTGCGACGTCAGCTGCGGAGAGTGCCAATGCGGATGCGGTCAAAACCGAGCCGCAGCCGCAGAAGGAAACCAGCGCGGCGGTCGCCCCCGCTGTAGCGCCGACGGGCGTGACATTCCCGACCAGCCTCGCCGCCGAATTCAAGACCGAGAAGCCCTCGAAGGCGCGGATGAAGACCTGCCTGCAGGGCTACCACGGCAACAAGGACGCGGGTACGTTGAACGGCCTTCGCTGGATCCAGAAGGGCGGCGGCTATTACAGCCTCTGCAACGCCAAGCTGAAGAGCTGATCGACCAGCAGCGTTTGAAGATCGAAGGCCCCCCAACCGCAAGGTTGGCGGGCCTTCTCTTGGGTCTTGCCCCGTCAAGCGCCTTGTTTCGAGAGCAGTGCGACCAGGCTTGTAAGATCGGCATTGGCCTGGCCGGCAGCCACCCCGCGCTTCATGAGGCTTTGCATCGGCAGGACGAGTTCGGTGCTGACATCAGCCGACCTGCTGGCATCGATGAGATTGACGTAGGCATCAGCCTGCATGCCCAGGTTGGAAACGACATTGCTGGTGTGATCGCCACTGTCGATCTGTTCCGCCCACTTCGGCAGCAGGCCTTGCATCGACTGAAGCCAGGAGGCCAGCAGCGGCATGAACTCGCCGGCCGGGATTCCTGCTGCGCCCGTTAATGCCAACGCCTGCAGAACGCCCGCGAACATGCCGTACATGCCGGTCAGAAGCGAGATATCATAGAGCGGCGCGAGGCCAGCATCCTCACCGAGGAATTTGCTGGTGCCGAGCGCTCCGAGCTGCCCCGAACAGGCATCGAACGCCTGGCGCGAACCGCTGTAGAGAATCAAGGCGTGCGGCCCGCCGATCATCGGCGGCACCGCCATGATGCCGCCGTCGATATAGCTGGCGCCCTGGCTCACCGCCCAGCCCGACATCGCCCGCGCCTGCTCGGGCGTGCCGTTGGTGAGATTGACCAATGTGCGGCCCGACAGCGCGTCTCGGCTTGGGCCGAGCACCTCACGAACGGTGTCATAGACAAGCAGGCACGCCACGATCAGTGGACTCCATCTGACGGCTTCCTCGACACTCTTGGCCACAATGGCGCCCTTGGCTGCCAAAGCCTCAGCCTTTGCCGGAGAACGGTTCCACACCGTCACCGCATGTCCCTGGTTCAGAAAGGCTTCGGCAAGCGCCGTGCCCATGGCGCCGAGACCGATTACTGTTATGTCGCTCATTCTGCTTCTCCTTGGTTTGGTTGCGCGGTTACGCCGGTGTCGGGCTCAGGTCCTGGCCAAGGCCACCGTCCACGGTCAGCCGCGCGCCCGTGGTGAAGGTCGCGTCGAACGCCAGGAACAGCACTGCGCGCGCCACCTCCTCCATCGTGCCGTGGCGCTTCATCGGCGTGACCGCGTCGCCGATCGCCATGAAGGCGGCCCGCTCCTCGGCCGAGGCGTCGGCCACACCCATCGTCGGCGTATCGATGAAACCAGGGCTGACCACATTCACGCGGATGCGGCGCGGCAGAAGCTCGGCGGCCAGGACCTTGGCGAAGGCGCGCAGTGCCGCCTTCGATCCGGAATAGACGCTCATGCCGCCGGTGCCGGATTCGTCGGCGATCGACGAGGTGAAGACTATGGCGCCACCATCCCTGATGTGGGGCAGCAGGCGCTGCGCGGTAAAGAAAGCGCCTTTGGTGTTGATGTCGAAGGTGCGATCGTAACTGTCCTCGGTGACCCGCTCCACGGGTTCGAGATTGGCCACCCCGGCATTGACGTGAAGAAAGTCGATCTGGCCAAGCTTCTGCCCCACTTCGGCACCGAGCGTGACGATATCGGCCATGTCTGAGATATCGGACCGCACGACATGAGCTCGCGAAAGCAGCTTGGCTCGCGCGGCCTCGATGTTGCGCTGGTCGCGGCCGGTGACCAGGACCTCGGCGCCGCTTTCGATCAGGGCTTCGGCAACGGCGAGCCCCATGCCGTGCGTCCCGCCGATGACAACGGCCTTCTTGTTTGCGTATCGTGTCAAGATCCATCCGTTTTTGACAAAATCCGGCCGCCGACGGCCTTTGCAGGTCGAAGCGAGGTACCGATATGATGTTGTGGTGTTCGCCGATGCCGGCGAGCTGGTTTGAAGCTATGGACCGGCTTGGTTTTTCTCAAGTACCGACAAAAATGTAAGCTACCCACCGATTGCTCAGAATTGGATGAAACATGGGAAAGAAACAGCCAGATAGTTGCGGATTGGGGCCGGCGCTGGAGGTCATCAGCGGCAAATGGAAGGCGCTACTGCTCTGGCAGATTCACAAGGCGCCGGCACGATTCGGTGAGCTGAAGCGGCTGGTGCCTGACATCAGCGAAAAGATGCTGATCCAACAGCTGCGCGAAATGGAGGCCGACGGCATCGTCCATCGCGAAATCTTTCCCGAGGTGCCGCCGAGGGTCGAATACTCGATTACCGAATTCGGCATCGAGCTGGACAATGCCCTGATCCCGCTGGCCAGATGGGGCAAGCAACATGCTGGCCGGACTGACGGTGTGCGCCCCGGCAAAGCAAATGCATCCGTCCCGCATGCTCTTTGAGAGACCCTGAATAGCAAAACGCCGCGGATTGAGCCGCGGCGTTTTCTTGCATCAAGTGATGTCAGCTCAGCTCGACGGCTGAGGCTCCATGCCGCCTTCGGGCTCGGGACCCTTCTTGCGGCGGCCGGACTTCGGCACAGCCGAGCCGCGGCTTGTGGGGGTGTCATCCCCCAAATCTCGCGCGGGCTTCTGCCCGGCGATCAGCTGCTTGATCTCTTCGCCCGAAAGCGTCTCGTATTCGAGCAGGCCCTGCGCCAGAGCGATCCATTCCTTCTTCTTCTTGGTCAGAATGGACTTGGCCGTGACATAGGCCTCGTCGATCAGCCGGCGCACTTCGGCGTCGATGATCTGCGCGGTCTCTTCCGAGACGTTCTGCGTGCGCGCCACCGAATGGCCGAGGAAAACCTCTTCCTGGTTGTCGCCATAGGCGACATGGCCGAGCTTGTCGGAGAAGCCCCAGCGCGTGACCATGGCGCGCGCCAGCTTTGTCGCCTGCTCGATGTCCGAGGACGCGCCGGAGGTGATGTTCTCCTTGCCGAACTTGAACTCCTCTGCGACGCGGCCGCCCATCATGATGGCAAGCCGCGAGATCATGTATTTGTAGCTCATCGAATAGCGGTCGCCTTCCGGCAGTTGCATGACCATGCCGAGCGCGCGACCGCGCGGGATGATGGTCGCCTTGTGCAGCGGATCGGCCGACGGCACGTTGAGCGCCATGATGGCGTGGCCGGCCTCGTGATAGGCCGTGAGTTCCTTTTCGGCCTGGGTCATGGCCGACGAGCGGCGCTCGGCGCCCATCATGATCTTGTCCTTGGCGTCCTCGAACTCCGCCATGGTGACAAGGCGCTTGTTGCGGCGCGCCGCCATCAGAGCGGATTCATTGACCAGGTTCATCAGGTCGGCGCCCGAGAAGCCCGGCGTGCCGCGTGCGATCACCTTGAGGTCGACATTCGGCGCCAGCGGCACGTTGCGCACATGCACCTTGAGGATCTTCTCGCGGCCGACGATGTCGGGGTTCGGCACCACCACCTGGCGGTCGAAACGGCCCGGACGCAGCAGCGCCGGGTCGAGCACGTCGGGCCGGTTGGTGGCGGCGATCAGGATGATGCTCTCGTTGGACTCGAAGCCGTCCATCTCGACCAGCAGCTGGTTCAGCGTCTGTTCGCGCTCATCATTGCCACCGCCGAGGCCGGCGCCGCGATGGCGGCCGACAGCGTCGATTTCGTCGATGAAGATGATGCAGGGAGCATTCTTCTTGGCCTGGTCGAACATGTCGCGGACACGGCTTGCGCCGACGCCGACGAACATCTCGACGAAGTCGGAACCCGAAATGGTAAAGAACGGCACATTGGCCTCGCCGGCGACGGAGCGGGCGAGCAGCGTCTTGCCGGTGCCGGGAGGTCCGACCAGAAGCACGCCGCGCGGGATCTTGCCGCCGAGGCGCTGGAACTTCTGCGGATCGCGCAGGAACTCGACGATCTCTTCCAGATCTTCCTTGGCCTCGTCGACGCCGGCGACATCCTGGAAGGTGACGCGGCCATGCGCCTCAGTGAGAAGCTTGGCCTTCGACTTGCCGAAACCCATGGCGCGGCCGGAGCCGGACTGCATCTGGCGCATGAAGAATATCCACACGCCAAGGATCAGGATCATCGGCAGGTAGGAGATCAGATAGCTGAACAGCGAGTTGGAACCGTCCGACTCAGGCCGCGCATTGATGGTGACGTTCTTGTCCTGCAGCCGCGAGACCAGCTGCGGATCGCCAGGCGAATAGGTCTGGAAGCCATTGGCGTTGTCGGCGTAGGTGCCCGTGATGCGGGCGCCGGCGATGACCACCGTCTTGACCCGGCCGGCCGCGACCTCTTGCAGGAACTGCGAATAGGGAACGTCGGTCGAGGCCCCGCGAGTCTGCGGCGTCTGGAACAGATTGAAGAGAGCAATGAGCAGGACCGCTATGATCGCCCAGAGCGCGAGATTGCGATAATTCGGATTCATCAATTGTCCCGTTGGTGCCCGCTGGGACACGCGTCATGAGAGGAAACTTGCGCCTAACATAGGGAGAGCGCCCCCCCTTGCCAAGCATAACAGCACGTCTGGGTTAAGCTTTCGCGCCATGATCAACCGGCACTGTGGCGGCCAAAGGGCAAGCCGAGACAGGCGGTGCGCCGATCAACTCGGCCACGGCCTGCGCCAACACCAGATCGAAGCACGGCAGAAAACGGGCAAAGGGCGCAACGGCGGGACTGACGGCGATTGCCGCCGCCGCCGCTACATCCCCTGCAAAACCAAGGCATTCGCCGCCGCGCCATAGCGCCGGTTCCGCAGCCAGGGCGGCGCGCACAAGGCTTGGCGGCGCGCCATCCCCGGCAATCGGCGTTTTGGCGGCGGCAGCAGCGCCAAGCGGCGCGATCAACCATGCACCCGAACTGTCGCCCAATGTGATCGCCCCGGCTTCGATGTCTGGCGTGATCCGCCGGCGACCGTCCCAAAGCAGAGTGCCAGCTATCGGCGCGGAACGCGGCAGGTCGCGCGATTCACGGCGCAGGAAGATGCCGTTTCGCCTGATATCGACGACCGCCCGCGACAATGTGGCGCAAAGCCGACCGGCCCGCATTTGCTCGAACAGCGCTTCGCCGCGCGCCTGGTCCGGCAACAAGGCGGTGCCGCCCGTCGCCGCCAGCAGGACACGCAGCGCATAGACCGCGGCTCGCGTGTCGTCAGCTTCGGCAAGACCGGGATCGAGACGGATGAGACCCCTCGCCGGCCGGCTGGCAAATTCACCGATCAGGGCGGCCGCGCGGCGACCGAGTTGTTCGCGCTCGCCGGCGGCCCGCCTGGCCAGGCCGATCGCTTCGGCAAAACGCTGCCCGCTCCGGTCTTCGCCGAGCACGGCCCGGATGCGCGGGCGTTCGAAATTCGTGTCGATGTTGGTCGGATCCTCCGCCCAGCCGACATGTTCGCGCTGCAGGAAGGCGCGCAACGCCGCGCGCCGAGCGCCGAGCAGCGGCCGCGCGATCCAGATCCGCCAGTCATAGAGGGTGGCCGGCGCCATGCCGGCGAGACCTCGGCCTGCAAGCTCTCGCCCGTCATTCCGCGCGGCTCGCATCAGGACGGTCTCGGCCTGGTCGTCGGCGGTGTGGCCGGTCACGATCACACCAATGCCTTGCGCCTGCGCTGCCTCGGCCAGCAACCGGTAGCGCGCCTCGCGCGCCGCCGCGGGCAGGCCGGTCGACGGCTTGGCGCCGGACCAGTTGAGCGTCCGGTGCGCAATGCCGCGCTCCGCACAGAGCTTTGCCATGCTGCGCGCTTCGACTGCTGCTTCCGGACGCAGGCCGTGGTCGATCGTCACCGCCAGCAGCCGGGCTGTCGGGGCGCTGCGGTCGAGGTGAGCCTTGAGGAGAAGAAGGAGGGCGGTCGAGTCGCTGCCGCCAGACACGGCCGCAAGCGCGCCGTTGGTAAAGTCGATCTGCGAAAAATTCGAAAGGTCAGGCTCGGTATCGAGCATCAATGCATGTCGCGCAAAAGTGGTCCCGGTTCTGGGACAACACGGCAAAGACTAGCACGCCGCCAGCGCCCTCTCCTGCTTGACGCGTTCCTTGAGCGCGGCCGAAATATCGGGATAGCGCTTGCCGATCTCGCCGAAGGTGGCGCAGGCGACATCCTTCTGCTTGAGGCCGACCAGCGACACGCCAAGCTTCAGGAGCATGTCAGGCGCCTTCTTGGCCTTCGGATAGTCCTTGCTGGCGGAGAGGAAAACCTCGGCAGCGTCATGATACTTCTGCTGGCCAAGCAGCGATTCGCCAAGCCAGTAATGCGCGTCCGCCGCCTTGGCGTCCTTCGGGAACCGGGCGATGTGGTCGCGAAAACCCTGCTCGGCGGTGCTGTAGTCGCCCGACAGGATGAACTGGTAGGAGTTGCGGTAGATCTCTTCCGGGTTGTTGGTGGCAGGCAGCGCCGCCACCACCGTGCCGTCCGACTTGCCGGTCTTAGCCCCGGCAGCCGGCGCCTCGGCGGCGGGAGCCGCACCTTCCGCCGGCGCCGCTGCCTGCGTGTTGCCGCCGGCGTCGATTACATTGCCGTTCTTGTCGACGGTAATGGTGCCGAAGGTCTTGGGCGGCGTGCCGTTGATCACCTTGCCGGGATCGCCGGTCTGCGATTCGACGATGACCTCGCCGACGCTCTGGCCGCCATCCGACTGCGCGCCGGCACCGGCCGGCGCCTGGTCTGCCGGGGCCTCGGCGACGCCGGTGCCCGCGCCACCGTCCTGCGGCGCGGCCTCCGATTTCTTCTGGGCCGGCGGCTGCCCGCTGGAGCCGCCTTCCAACTGCTGGAAGCGGAACTCGTTGTCTTCCTGCTGCTTGCGCATCTGCTCCTGCATCTGCAGGATCTGGAAGTTGAGTTCCTCGAGCTTGCCGTTCATCTGCCGGAGCTGATCTTCCAGCCCCGCGGCGGCGGTGCCGTCCTGCTGCTGCGCGATCTGTTGCTGCTCCGGCTTCTCCTTCTTGCCGAAAATGCCGAGCGTCGGCAGATGGAAGGAAAAGCCGCTATCCGCGGGTTGTCCGGTGCCGCTCGCAGAAGCCGCGAAGCCTGATACGAGCAGCAGCGCAAGCGTGCCGCTCAAGACCGATCTGAAATGCATGTGCCTCTCGCCGTGAATATCGTGAGCCTGTTCGCGCCTTCCGATCACAGTGGGACCGGCACGACGCCCTCGGCTCTTAGCAGGAGGCGAGACTTCGGCCAAATTTTGTTTCCGGGTTTGTTTCCGGGGCCGAAACTGAAAAAGGCGGCCACAAGGCCGCCTTTCGCATGGAGGTGTTGCAATTATGCGACTAAGGCCGCCGTCTTACTCATCAGGAGCCGGCGCCGGAGAGCGTGGTGACGGCGCGGCGATTCTGCGACCAGCAGGAGATGTCGTCGCAGACCGCGACCGGACGTTCCTTGCCGTAGGAAATGGTCTTCAGGCGGCTCGCCGAAACGCCCCTGGCGACCAGGAAGTCGCGGGTGGCGGCGGCGCGGCGGGCGCCGAGAGCCAAATTGTATTCACGCGTGCCGCGTTCGTCGGCATGGCCTTCGACGACGATGGCGTACTGCTTGTACTGGTTGAGCCACTGTGCCTGGCGCGACAGCGTCGTCTGCGCATCGGCGCGGATCGCGGTCGAGTCCGTGTCGAAGAAGATGCGGTCGCCAATGTTGACGGTGAAGTCCTGCGCCGAGCCCGGCGTTGCGGCACCCGCGCCATTGAGACCGAGATCGGCAGCGTTGTTCGGGGTTTTCTTCGAGGCGCAACCGGTGATGGCGAGCATTGCGATCAGGGCGATCATCGCCGGGTTTCTGGTAAGTGCTGCGATACGGCCCATGCCGCCTCTCCTTCGTATTCGAGTGATCGTATTTCGAGTGATTTCGTTGATCACCCAGTAACCACGTTTGGGTTAACCGGCATTCAAGAAACACGGTTAAAATTTGGTTTCAGCCGCCGTCCCGGCCAAAATGACCTGATGCCACAATGGTCGCGGACCGTAGGCGGAAATGCGGCCAAAACGCGACTTTGGCGTGAAAAAAGCCCCAAAACGGGGCTTTTAAGGTAGTGTTGCCGAGTTGCAACGAAGCGAGCGGGCCAGGCCGAAACTTAGTTACTCCAGCAGCGGCGACCACGCCGGGTCGGAAGCAAAATTCGCGGTCGGGATCGACTGTTCGTTGCGGCCGGTGAGATCGACGGAAACCAGTTTTGGGCCGCCGGCGGAGTCGCGGAAGAACATCAGCACGCGGCCGTTGGGCGCCCAGGTCGGTCCCTCCTGCTGGAAGCCCGAGGAGAGGATGCGCTCGCCCGAACCGTCGGTCTTCATGACGCCGATCTGGAATTCGCCGCCGGTCTGCTTGGTGAAGGCGACGAGGTCGCCGCGCGGCGACCACACCGGCGTCGAATAGACGCCGTCGCCGAACGAAATGCGGGTCTGGCCCGAGCCGTCGGCGCCCATCACATAGATCTGCGCGCGGCCGCCACGGTCGGAAGTGAACACCACCTTGCTGCCGTCGGGCGAATAAGAGGGCGAGGTGTCGATGGCGGTCGAGTTGGTCAGCCGGGTGGTCGAGCGGCTGCGCAGATCCATGGCAAAGATGTTGGAATTGCCGTCATCGCGCAGCAGGCTCATGATCACCTTCTGGCCGTCGGGCGAAAAGCGCGGCGCAAAGGTCATGCCGGGAAAATTGCCGACCAGTTCGCGCTGCCCGGTCTCGATCTGCAGCAGATAGACCCGCGGCTGGCCGCTTTCGTACGACATGTAAGTGATTTCCTGCCGGTTGGGCGAGAAACGCGGCGTTAGCACGATCGAGCGGCCATCGGAGAGATAGCGCACATTGGCGCCGTCCTGGTCCATGATGGCGAGCCGCTTCTTGCGCGCATTCTTGGCGCCGGATTCGTCGATGAAGACGACGCGTGTGTCGAAATAGCCCTTCTCGCCGGTGAGCTTCTCATAGATCGCATCGGCGATGATGTGGGCGACACGGCGTTGATTTGCGTCGTTGGCGAAAAACTGCTCCCCGGCTATCTGCTGGTTGCCAAAAATATCCCATAGTCGGTACTGGGCGCGGATTCGGCCGTCCGCCTCCTTGCTCACGCTGCCGGTGACCAGCGCCTGCGCATTGATCACCTTCCAGTCGTCGAAACGGGGCTGCGCATCCGGATTGGCGATCTTCTCGATGAAGGCGTTCTTGTCTATCGGTGCGAAGAGACCGGAGCGCTTCAGGTCGGCGGTGACGATCTCGGAAATCTGCGCGCCGAGCCCTCCCTGGAAATCTGGGATGGCGATCGGCATCGGTTCGACATTGCCTTTGTTGACGTTGAGCTCGAGGGTTGCTCGAGCAGGCAAGGTGACGACGGCGTTCATGCCCATCGCCATCGCGGCGACCATCAGGAGCGGCTTGAGGATGGATTTCATGTCTTCTCGCTTCTCTTGCTGATTTCTGGGTGCTCAGGCTACAGGCCAAGCATCGCTCTGGGATCGAAGTTGACGCGAACGTCGGACCAAATGTCATGCTTTCCGGCGGGCACCTGCAGGCCGGCGACATCGCATTTCTGCACAGCGCGAACCGCGCTGCTGTCGAATTGGGGGTTGCCGCTGGACTTCTCGACGGTCGGACGGCCCTCCAGCTTGCCGGAGGCATCCAGGCTGAAACGGATCACCACGGTGAAATCCTCAGAACCCTCAAGCCCAACCGGGAGGGTCCAGCAGCCACCGAGCTGTTCTTCCAATGCCCCTTGCTCGGACTTCGACAGCTTCTGGCCTTGATCCTTGTCGCCGCCTAGCGATGCCTGCTGGGTCGAGCGCTTGGCGCCGCCGCCGGATGGCTTCTGCTTGTCGAGCAAAGCCTTGATGTCAGCCTCATTGAACTGCTTGTCATCCGACTTCGGCTTCGACGAGGCTTCCTTGACCGGCTTGTCGGTGTCCTTGCGGTCCGGAGCCTTCGCGCTTTCGGCCTGCGCCGGCTGCGGCTTCGGCCGTGCTTCGGGAGCAGGAGCGGAAGTCGGAAGCTGCGCTTCTTCCAGAGGCTGCTGATCCGATATGGCTTCGGCGACCGCATCGGGCTTCACGCGTGGCTTCGGCTCTATGGCGGCGGTCGTGTCCGGCTGCGGTGTTGGTGCAGGCTCCTTCACCGGGGTCGGCTTCGGTTCAACCTGCTTCACCGGCTCGGGCTTGACCTCTTCCTTCGGCTGCGGCTCCGGCGCCACCTCCGTCGCAGGTGTCGGCTTCGGCGCTTCCTTTGGCTTCGGCGTGTCCTCGGTCTTCGGCTTTTCGGTCGGCGTCGGCGCCGGAGCAGCCGTCGCTGTTTTCTCCACCGGCTTCGGCTTGGGATCGTCCGTCACCGGCTTGTCGGTATCAACGCTGTTCTCGCCGATTTTCTGTGCATCTGGCACGATGTCGGGACGCTTGGTCGGCATCGGCGCCGGCTTTTCGTGCATTACCGCCTTCTTGTCGCCCTGCAGCGTCTGCGCAATGGCTTCCATGGGAACGATGTCGACCGCTATCGACTCGACATCCGTGGACGGCAGCGCGGCCGGCGCCGACAGGGTGAACAGGCCGAAAGCCAGTGCCACCGTATGCAGTATCACCGATGTGGTGAGGCCGGTCTTCATCGTGCGTCTACTGATCCTGTTGCTGCAGTGAAATCAGGCCGATATTCTTGTAGCCGGCGGCCTGGATGAGGGCCATGACCTCCATCGCGGCGCCATAGTTGGTCGCCTTGTCGCCTCGGATGAAGATGCGCTCTTCGTAGCCGGTCTTGGAAATCGCCTGCAGCTTGGCGACCAGCTCTTCCCTTGGGATTTCGGTCTCCTGCAGGAAAATCTTGCCGGCCGCGTCGATCGAAACGGTGATCGGCTGGGTGTCGGCGTTCATAGCCTTGGCCTTAGTCTCCGGCAGGTCGACCGGCACGCCGACCGTCAACATAGGTGCGGCGACCATGAAGATGATCAAGAGCACCAGCATCACATCGACCATCGGCGTGACGTTGATTTCCGACATCAATGCATGGTGGCGGCCGCGCCGCCTGTGTCCGCGCCCGCCGCGTCCTGCCATGCCAACCGACATACCCATCTTCTTACCTCAGCCCTTAGGCGCTACTTTTTCATCGATTTGGCGCGAGAGTATGGCGGAGAACTCATCCGAGAACCCTTCCATCCGCACCGCGATCTTGTTCGCGTCGGATGACAGCTTGTTGTAGGCGATAACCGCCGGAATGGCGGCGAGCAGACCGATGGCCGTCGCCAGCAGCGCTTCGGCAATGCCGGGTGCGACAACCGCGAGACTGGTGTTCTTCGAACCGGCAATCGCCTGGAACGAGGTCATTATGCCGATGACGGTGCCGAACAGGCCGATGAAGGGTGCGGCCGAACCAGTGGTGGCGAGAAAGCCGAGACGGCCCTCCAGCTTCTCCATCTCGCGCGTCAACGCCAGGTCCATCGCCTTGTCGATGCGGGTCTGCAGGCCGAGCGGCGATTTGGCCCCCTTCTCGAAGCTCTTCTTCCATTCGCGCATGGCGGCGACGAAGATCGCACCCATGCCCGTGGTCTTGCGGTCGGCAAGCGTGCGATAGAGCTCTTCCAGCGACTGCCCCGACCAGAACACCTGTTCGAAGCGATTGAGCGACAGACGCATGCGGGCATAGCTGACCAGCTTGTCGACGATGATCGCCCAGGTCCAGACCGAGGCGCAGAGCAGACCGATCATGACCAGCTTGACCACCCAGCTGGCCTGTGTGAACAGCGCCCAAATCGACAATTGCGCTGCCGGATCGGCGAGTGCGGTAGTTTCCATGCTTCAGTCCTTAAGATTTTCCGGGCATCGCTGGCGGCTGGCCCATGGGCATCCCTTGTGGTCCGTTCGCGCTTGGCTTCCGGATTAACCCCAAAATGCACCGTTGGCGGCCTTTTCAGGGCAAATATTGGTGAAAGGAAGGCGCGCGGATTCTTCCAATCTTCACCGATCTCTTCATGAACCGTTATGGTTAAGGATGGGTTAGGAAATATGGCGCGGCGCATTGCCGCGCCAAGGGACGACGCGGACCATCCATCCACAATCGAATGCGCTGCCGATTGGCCGCCCGTTGCCGGCCGGCAGGCCTGGATATCAGCTTGCTCCTGGTAGAAAGGCCGCGATCCATTCTTTCGGAAAGCGCTTCGGCCGGCCGTTCTCGCCGATGATCGCCGCCTCGACCTTTGCTTCGACCAGAACCTCTGTCCCGCGTTTCAATTGCTGCGCCATGACGATGCGGGCGCCGGAAATATCCTGCGTTGATGTGTCGATGGTCAGGATGTCGTCCATGCGGGCAGGCGAGCGGAAGTCGATCTCCATGCGCCGCACCACCCAGACGATCCGTTCGCCGTGCTTGCCTTCGTGAAGTTCTGTGTGGTGGACGCCCGCCAGCCTGAGATAGTCCGAGCGCCCGCGCTCGAAGAATTCGAGATAGCGCGCATGGTAGACGACGCCGGAAAAATCGGTGTCGGCATAATAGACTCGCGCCATCAGCCGATGGCCGAATTCCGTCAAGGCTCCGGAAAGCCCGCCGGCAAGCGCCGCCGATTCACCATGATCGTCCATCGCGCTTTCCTTTTTGCCCCCGGCGGGGCACCTGTCTTGCCAAAATCACCAGCGCAGCAAACCGGATGGCACTGTTGACGGCGATGATCAAGACCTTGATGGCAGCGCTGCTGGTGCTGGCGGCGTCTGCGCTTCCCGGTCAGGCCGCGACCTTTTCGATGAAGCGCGGCCTCAACCTCGACCAGTGGACGACCTGGGTCGGGGAAGACAAATGGAACGACCAACAAGCCATCCTGCCCTATCCGGAATGGCGCAAGTTCCTCGACGAGGGTGACCTCAAGGCGCTGAAGGCCGCCGGTTTCGACTTTCTGCGCATGCCGGTCGACCCCTCGCCGTTTATGTCGGACCAGACGCTGGCGCTGCGCGACGACCTCTATGCCAGCGTGCGAGACTCGGCGCGCATGATCAACCGGGCCGGTCTGAAAGTGATCGTCGACATGCACCTGATCCCGGCCGGCGGCGGCCGCGAGATCGGCATGGGCCAGGTGATGGACGATCCCGCAACCTTCGAGGCCTATGTCGAGGTCGTCCGCAAAATGGCGCGCACGCTTGCCACTGAGGACCCGGCGCAGGTCGCTTTCGAGCCGATGAACGAGCCTATCGTCGACTGCGACAGCGAGGGCACCAGCCTGTGGCCGGAGCGTCAGCAAAAGCTGTTCGCGGCCGCGCGCGCCTCGGACACCAGGCTGACGCTGATCCTGACCGGCGCCTGTTATTCCAGTGCGGCTTCGCTGGTCAGGATCGACCCAAAGTCGATCCCCGACGACAACATCATCTGGACCTTCCACTCCTACGACCCGTTCCTGCTGACGCATCAGGGCGCGACCTGGGCCGGCGATTTCATTCTCTATGTTACCGGCCTGCCCTATCCGCTGACCGCGGTGCCGCGCGCCGAGCTCGATGCGACGCTGGATGCGATCCGCGCCAAGATAAAAGCCGAGGCGCCACGGACCAGACGGAACGGCCTGCTCGCCTATCTCGATGAACAAGTCGCCAGCATGGACACGGACGAAAAGCTGCTCGGCGTCATGGATGCGCCGTTCGAAAAGGTCGAGGCCTGGGCGAAGGCCAACGCCATCAAGCCGGAAAACATCACGCTGGGCGAGTTCGGCATGATCCGCCAGGAATATGGCAATCCCTATGTGATGCCGCCCAAATACCGCGCGGCCTATGTCAAGGACATGATCGCGCGCGCCGAGGCGCATGGCTTCTCATGGTCGGTGTGGAGTTTTGGCGGCGCCTTCGGCATCGTCGACGCTTTCAACGGCGAAAAGGCCGAACCCGCCGTGATGGATGCGATCCGCTCGCTCCATTAGCCCTAGGGCATGTCGAGATCCAGATCAGGCCGAGTCGGAAATGAGGGGTCCGAGAACCGGAACGGAGCGGACTTTGGTCCGTGACTACCGGAAGCGCAGGAACACCTCATTTGCAGGCCGGCATCACCTGAATACCGGCATGCCCTAACCGAGGTCGATCTGTAGGATCTCCGGCCGCATGCCAAAGCGCACCGGCGCGATGCTGAAGCCGAGTCCGCCTGACACGATCAAATTGCGGTCATTCTCGACGACATGGCCATAGGCAAAGCGGTTGCCGAAGCGGGACGGCACCACCGGTGAATAGCCGAACAGCCTGACCTGCCCGCCATGTGTGTGGCCCGACAGCGTCAGCGAAACCCGCCACGGCACTTTCGGGAAAATGTCAGGCTCATGCGCAAGCAGGATGATCGGTGCCTGGTCGGTGATCTTGGCCAGCGTGCCGTCGAGATCGTCGAGGCCTTCAAATTTGTCGCGGCCTGCGGCCTTGTTCGGTAACAGGGCCAGCTGGTCGGCGAGTCCGGCGATCCAGAAGCCGTATCCATTCTTTTCCAGACGCACAGCGTCGTTCTCCAGAACCGAGATGCCGGCTTCCTCCAATGCCTTGCGCGCCACAGTCGGCCCCGCTCCGGCCTGCTGCGCGAAAGGATCGTGCCACCAGTCGTGATTGCCGAGGATCGACAGGACACCAAGCGGCGCCTTCAGTCCTGACAAGGCCGGCGCCCATTCATGGGCCTCCACCCGGTTCGTCACCAGGGACATGCCTGAGAAATAGTCGCCGAGCAGTACGATCAGATCGGGCTTCAGCACGTTCGCATCTTCGACGAGCGAAGCGATCCGCTCAGGCGTCATCCAGGGACGGCAGGCGTGAATATCGGCAAGTGCTACGACGCGCAGCTTGAGATCTGCAGGCCAATGCGGCGGCGTCAGCTGGTAGCGCTTCACATGCGTCAACAGCATCGGCTCGATGCCGACCGCATAGGCACTGAGCGAAGCCAGCGAGAGGAACGAACCTCCGGCGAATTTCAGGAACCCGCGTCTGGTGATCACTTTTCTGGCTCCGACCTTGATCGGAGCAGTTCGCGCCGACATTGCGACGCCCGATACAATCGAGGAATGCGCCTTCACGCTGGCAGGTTTGAGGAGATTCTGCACAGAAATCCGTTCCGAAGAACAAATGTCCGTTACTCTTCCTGGAACAGGTTGATCTGCTGCTGTGCCAGATCCTTTGGCGCGTCGAGGCCGAGATGGCGCCAGGCATTGGCGGTCAGCACGCGGCCGCGTGGCGTGCGTTGGATGAAACCCTGCTGGATCAGATAGGGCTCGATAATGTCCTCGATGGCGTCGCGCGGCTCGGACAGGCCGGCGGCGATGGTTTCGATGCCGACCGGCCCACCACCGAAATTGCGCGCGATCATCGAGAGATAGCGGCGGTCGAGCGCGTCGAGGCCGAGCGCGTCGACCTCCAGCCGCGTCAGGGCTTCGTCGGCAACCTGCTTGTCGACGTGACCGTCGCCGGCAACGGAGGCGAAGTCGCGCACCCGGCGCAGCAGCCGGCCCGCGATGCGCGGCGTGCCGCGGGCGCGGCGTGCGATCTCCAGCGCGCCGTCGTCGCCGAGCGGCATTTGCAGGATACGGGCGCCGCGCCGCACGATCTGCTCCAGTTCCTCGACAGAATAGAAATTGAGCCGCACCGGAATGCCGAAACGGTCGCGCAGCGGGTTGGTCAAAAGGCCGAGCCTGGTGGTGGCGGCGACGAGCGTGAAGCGGGCAAGATCGATCTTGACCGAGCGTGCCGCCGGACCTTCGCCGATGATCAGGTCGAGCTGGAAATCCTCCATCGCCGGATAGAGGATTTCCTCGACTGCCGGATTGAGCCGGTGGATCTCGTCGATGAACAGCACATCGCGGTCTTCCAGATTGGTGAGAAGTGCGGCGAGATCGCCGGCCTTGGCGATCACCGGACCGGAGGTCGAGCGGAAATTGACGCCGAGCTCGCGCGCCATGATCTGCGCCAGCGTTGTCTTGCCAAGCCCCGGCGGCCCGACGAACAGCACATGGTCAAGCGCCTCGCTGCGGCCCTTGGCGGCCTCGATGAAGACCTTGAGGTTGGCCCGCACCGCGGCCTGGCCGACGAAATCGGCGAGCGTCTGCGGCCGCAAGGTCTGCTCAGCATCCTCGCCGCGCTTTTCCGGGGCAATGAGGCGGGGTGAAAGGCTCATGCGGCCTTCCTCGCACAGGGCAAAGGACCGGACAAGCAATCACTCACCGCGCCAGTTCCTTCAGCCCGAAACGAATGAGCTTCGAGGCATCGGCGTCCTCGCCGGCCGTCTTCAGCGCCGCCGCGACAGCATTGGCTGCGGTGTCGCGCGAATAGCCGAGATTGACCAGCGCCGAGACGGCGTCGGTGATCGGCGCCGGCGCCACGCCTTCCCCGAGTTCCTGCTTAAGGCCGATGGCGCCGGAGGCGGTTCCGGCATAGGCCGGCGCCTTGTTCTTCAATTCGGTGACGATGCGCTCGGCCACCTTCTTGCCGACGCCGGGCGCGCGGCTGACCATGGCGATGTCGCGCAGCGCGATCGCATTGGCGAGGTCGACCGGCGCCAGCGTCGACAGGATGGCCAGCGCCACCTTGGCGCCGACGCCTTGCACATTGCTCATCAAGAGCCGGAACCATTCGCGCTCAAGCACCGATTGGAAACCGTAGAGCCGGATCATGTCCTCGCGCACATAGGTCTCGATGAACAGCACCACCGCCTCGCCGGGCGAAGGCAGCGCGGCCAGCGTGCGCGCCGAGCAATAGGCGACATAACCGACGCCGTGCACATCGATGAGGCAGAAATCCTCGTCGATCTCGTCCAGCGTGCCTTTCAATTTGCCGATCATGCGTGATCCCTCATGCCAGCGCCATCCTGTAGGCGACGCTTTGCCGGTGATGCGCGTGGCAGATGGCGATAGCTAGCGCGTCGGCGGCATGTTCGGTGTCGAAAACGGCTTTCGGCAACAGCACCTTTACCATCATGTGGATTTGCTTCTTGTCGCCATGGCCAACGCCGATCACCGCCTTTTTGACGGCATTGGGGGCATATTCGGCGACGACAAGGCCGGCACGCGCCGGCACCAGCATGGCTATGCCGCGCGCCTGGCCGAGCTTCAGTGTCGCCACCGCATCCTTGTTGACGAAGGTTTGCTCGACGGCCGCCTCCTGCGGCATGGCCGCATGCAGGATCTCGGCCAGCCCGTCATGCAATTGGCAGAGCCGTGTCGCCAGCGCCGCCTTGTCGTCGGAGCGTACAGTGCCGGAACTGATAAAGCGCAGCGAGTTGCCGAGGCTCTCGACGATGCCCCATCCGGTGCGCCTCAGCCCCGGATCGATACCGATAATGCGAATCGCTTCCCTCATGCGCGAAGTCTACCTCCGGCGCACAGCGATGTCAGGGAAATGTGAACAAACCGGAAACGGGAAGCGTTTAACCTCGAGCGAAAGCCGTATTCAGCAGCGTGATCTGGTCGGAAACCGGATTGGCGCGGCGGCCTGTTACCGGCGTCTCGGCAAACGCGCCGCCATAGATCTCTTCGTCCATGCGGCGCACCAGCGCCTGCAGGCGCAGCGAGCGGGTGACGAGGTCGAGGAAATCCTTCGGCAGTTCGCCCCAGCCGACCGCTTCGTCATGCGCCGAGGCGGTGTCGAGACGCACCTTGGATTTTTCCGAGGCGACCTGGTCGCGGGTCATCTCGCCGGAATTTGCCGCCCGCTGCAAAAGCAGCCAGGAGGCGACCTGCATCAGCCTTGTGGTCAGCCGCATCGATTCGGCCGCATAGAGCGTCGCCGCCAGTCTGGACAGCTTCTTGGCCTCGGCCCGGCCCTTGCCGTCGAGATATTCCGCTGCTTGCTCAACCAGGCCCATTCCTTCCTGGTAGAGCGGTTTGAAGGATTGGGAGAAAACCCGGCGTTCCGCCAGCTTGATGGTTTTCGCGCTGCCCTTCGAAGGCTCGTTCATCGATACGCCCCTGCACTGCCCCGTCGGCTGATTCGGCTTCATCGCCGTAACGCCGGCACCCTAGATGACTGAAGCTTGAAAATGCGCTTCGCCGCCGGTGAAGGCAAGCACATGTTTAACAAACGGTTAACGCCTGCGCAGGGGCGCCAAGCGGACCAGAAGCAGACAAAAAAAGAGCCGCGGATAAGGCGGCTCTCAGGAGTTTAACAGGGAGGCGTCAAACGAAGTGGCTCCAACCACTCGGTAAGAATCCAGATCACTGGATGGACATAGTAAACACCTGTAAAGCTTAATGAACCCTTAACGGCGCGGACATTTCTTGATCGACCGCTGCCCTTCTGTGCCGTATCAGCACAACGGCCCCCTAAGCCTGATCGTCGGCTTGTTCATGCCTTCTTCCACACAGCCGGCAAGGAAATGAAGGCGAACAGCAGCATTGCCGCATAAAAGCCCATCGAGGAGGAAGCCAGCACCGGCTCGATCTCCGGATGGCCGGCAAGTTCAAGGTAAAGCCCGATCATCAGTGCGATGCCGCAGATTGCCGTCAGCCAGAAATGCACGACCGCAATCGTCTTTTGCCCGACCGCTGGAAACAGGTGGTAGAAGAAAGCAAACACCGCCGACATCAGCCAGCCCGCCACCATGGTGTGCGCGTGGGTCGGCATCTGCCCATGGTCATTGGAGATCGCCATATGCAGGCCGAGCGCCATGCCGCACAGGGAATAGATGACGGCCAGGGGTGAAGAAATTTCGTGCTACGCCTTGCATGGGATACCCTCGTTGGTTGCTGCAGACTTGGTCCGACCGCGCGCGGCCAAAATGGAGCGTCGGTCGCGAGCGGCTTAGTCCCCGCAGGTTTCAGGATCATGCCGCGAAACCAGCCAATGCCGACACGGCGTCCATCCGGCAAATGCCGGGTATTGTGCGGGCTGCGGTAAAATCCGGCGACGGCGCCACCGCAACAAGCCGGCACCCACGCGGCATCTTCTGGATACATGTACGGAGATAATCCGCCCTCCTTCGGAAGCAGACGCGCGAAAGCAGCGTTTACCCCCGGAACGATGCACAAGGAGCGGCAATGGACTCGTATTCTCTCTTCAAATTCCTGCATGTCATGGCAGCGATCCTCTGGCTCGGCGGCGGTTTCGCCATGCTGCTGGTTTCGATACTCGCCGATCGCGCCGGCGACGACGAGACGCTGATGGTCATGCTGAGAACGACGGACAAACTCGGCTTGCGTCTGTTCGTGCCGGCGTCCGTCGCGACCCTGGCTTCTGGCCTGGTGCTGACTTCGCTATGGACCGGCTTCTCCGACCTTTGGGTCGTCATCGGCCTTTGCGGCTACGCCGCCGCGTTTCTGACCGGTATCCTCGTGCTGAAGCCTTCGTTCGAAAAGCTTGCCACAATGCTTGCCGCGGACGGCATGACCCCGGCTGCCATAGCGTTTGGGCGCCGCATGATACGGATCGTCAAGTTCGATTTCGTCATCATGATCGTCGTCGTCGCCGACATGGTGCTGAAGCCGACCGCGCACGACATCGCCACTCTCGGCGCAATGGCGGTCGTGGTCATGGGTGGTGCATCGCTGACCTTTGCGAGCGCCCCGCGAACCAAACCGGCAGCCGCCTGAGCGGGATTTAGAGCAGGCCGGCGATCCCGTCCCAAAGCAGCTTGACCGCGACCACGGCCACGGTCGCGTAGGTGAAGGGATAAAAAATCTCCGGCCGCATGCGCCGCACCAGCCAGGCGCCGGCGATGGTGGCCAGCGGCGCCAGCGGCATCAGCACGGCCGACGCCGTCAGGTTGGCGGTGTCGAACTGGCCAAGCGCGAAGTAGGGGATCAGCTTCAGCGCGTTGGTGGCGGCAAAGAAGATCGCCGATGTCCCCGACAGCACCTTCGGATCGAGCCGGATCGGCAGCGCATAGACCTGGAAGGGGGGCCCGCCGACATGGGCGACGAAGCTTGTGAAGCCGGCGACGGTGCCCCAGAAGGCGGCGGCGATGCGGTTGGGCGCCGCCGCATGGTCGGAACCGTGGCGGAACTGGAGATAGAGCCAGCGCAGCACGAAGATCAGCGCGACAGCGCCGACGATCAGCCGCACCATCTCTTCGGTTACGAGCGCTGCCGTCAGCCAGCCGAGCCCAATGCCGATCACCGCGCCCGGCATCATGTCGACCAGCATCTTTCTGTCGTAGACGCCCCACCACGTCCACACCGAAACGATGTCCATCAGGCACAGGATCGGCAGCAGGATGGCCGCCGCCTGCACCGGCGGCATGGCCAGCGCCATCAAAGGCACGCCAACGAAGCCGACAGCGCCGCCGAAGCCGCCTTTCGACAGCCCGACAAGTATCACCGCCGGAATGGCGGCGGCATAAAACCACGGATCGGCGAGCAGACCTGACATGAACTGGAAATGCTGGAGGGAAGACGATTGCCCTGCAATAGCCCAGAAACCCTTGCGCCGCGACCGGGAAAATGCCGGCCGTGTCGATCAACTGTGCGTAAAGCGACGGTTCCGGATTTACGGCAAGATCGCCGCCGATGCATAAAGGCGCCGTCCGATGCATCAGGTTTTGACCCCAGGTTTTGGCCCCAGGTTTTGACCCCAGGTTTTTGACCCCAGGTTTTTGACCCCAGGTTTTTGACAATGAGCGAACCCCACATCCGCCGCGCCGAAGCGGCCGACCTGCCTGCCATCGTAGCCATGCTCGCCGACGATCCGCTTGGCCTCAGCCGCGAGGATGCGACCGAGCCACTCGCCAAGGCCTATCGCGACGCCTTTGCCGCCATCGACGCCGACCCCAACCAGTTTCTTGCCGTGATGACGGATAGCGGCCGCGTCATCGGCACGTTGCAGATCAGCTATCTCGCCGGGCTGTCGCTGCAGGGCGCCTTGCGCGGCCAGATCGAGGCTGTGCGCGTCGTCGCAGACCGCCGCGGCGAACGGCTGGGACAGCGTCTGCTGGAATGGGCGATCGAACAGTGCCGTGAACGCGGCTGCAAGATTATCCAGCTGACCACCAACAAGAGCCGCCAGGACGCGCATCGCTTCTATGACCGGCTCGGCTTCAAGGCCAGCCACATCGGTTACAAATTGGAGCTTTAGTTCAGTGGCGGCGGACGGCGCCGGATCGGCTGCGCCTTGATGATGGCGGTGCTGGTCTCCGCCTTGTCGGCGATGCGGTCGAGAAGCTTGTCGAGCTCGCCGATGGAGCGCACGTAGAGCCGGGCCACGAAACAGTCGTCGCCGGTGACCTTGTCGCATTCGCCGAATTCCGGGATCTCCTCGATCAGCTTCTGCACGATGTGCAGCTTGCCCGGCAGTGGCCGCACCCGCACGATCGCCTGCAGCGGAAACCCCAGCGCCTCCGGCTCGATCTCGATGGTGAAGGCGCGGATGACGCCGCGTTCCTCGAGCCGCCGCAGCCGTTCCGAGACGCTCGGCGACGACAGCCCGACCTGCTGCGCCAGATCCTTCAACGAAGTCCGCGAATCCAGGATCAGGATGTCGAGAAGCTTTCTGTCCAACTCGTCCAGCATTTTCATCTCCTAGCAAAAGGGCAGCGCGCGCCTTATTAAATAAGGTGTTGTGCGCTTATCACCTTTCATAAGGCATATAAACCCTCAAGGCGGCATGAGATTATGGCCTCAACAGATAGAGGTATTGTCATGGACAACACGGTACGCGGCACGATCGAGATGACGGCGGCGATGACGATCGTCGGCACGATCGGCTGGTTTGTCGTCATGTCGGGCCAGCCCGTCATGGACGTGGTGTTCTGGCGCTGCGCTTTCGGAGCGGTGGCGCTGCTGATCACCTGCGCGGCACTCGGGCTGCTGCGCGGCAGGCTGACGCTGCGCATTGTTGCCATCGCCGCTCTTGGCGGCGCGGCCATTGTCATCAACTGGCTGTTGCTGTTCAGCGCCTTCTCCCGCGCCTCGATCTCGATTGCCACGGCGGTCTACAACACGCAGCCCTTCATGCTGGTCGGCTTCGGCGCGCTGTTCTTCGGCGAGCGGCTGACCCTGGCCAAGCTGACCTGGCTCGGCATCGCCTTCGCCGGCATGCTGCTGATCGTGCAGACAGGGCCCGATGCGGGTGTCGGTTCCGGCATAACCGGCACAGATTATGTCATCGGCATCGTCATGGCGCTCGGAGCGGCCTTCTTCTGGGCTGTCGCGGCAATCGTCGCCAAGAAGCTCAAGGGCACCCCGCCGCATCTGATCGCGCTGATCCAGGTCTGCGTCGGCGTCGTCATGCTGGCGCCCTTCGCCAACCTCTCGCATTTGCCCGCAGATGCCTGGAGCTGGGCCATGCTGGCCACGCTTGGCGTCGTTCACACGGGCCTGGTGTACATATTGATGTACGCCGCCATCCAGAAACTGCCGACGCATCTGCAGGGGTCGCTGTCCTTCATCTATCCTGTCGTGGCGATCCTGGTCGATGTCATGGCTTTCGGCCACCGGCTGCATCCGGCCCAGCTCGTCGGCGCCGCCGCGATCCTGGTCGCCGCCGCCGGCATGAACCTCGGCTGGACTTTGTGGAAAGCCAAACCAACGGTCGAAAGCCCGCAAGCCGTCAAATGAGCGGCAGAGCGTCTTCTTGCGGGCTATCGTAAACCAAAGCCATCTCATCGATCCCCGCCCGCCTGTTCAAGGCGGGCGCTTTGTTCTATGCCGCAATGCAACCATCTTCGCCCGGCATAGGCGAAACCCGGGATCGAAAGCCATGAACGACGCAACACCCCCCAACCGCTGCCGCATCGTGCTGATCGCACCCAAGGACGCTCCGGCGCAGCGCATTGCGGCTGCCTTCGACGGCGGTGATATCGCTTCCCTGATCCTGCCTGAGAACGGCATGGACGAGGCTGCCTTCCAGGCCTTCGCAGAACAGATCGTACCGGCCGCGCAAGCGGCCGGCATCGCCGTCGTCATCGCCGGCGATACCCGCATTGCCGGCCGTGTCCAGGCCGACGGCATTCATGTCGAGGTTTCCAAGGACGCGCTCGCCGAGACCATCGAACACTTCCAGGGCAAGATGATGGTCGGCGCCGGCGGCGCCAAGACGCGCGACGACGCGCTGGAACTCGGCGAAACCAGGCCCGACTACATCTTCTTCGGCCGCTTCGGCTACGACAACAAGCCGGAACCGCATCCGCGCAACCTGTCGCTCGGGCAATGGTGGGCGGACGTGATTGAGATCCCTTGCGTCGTCATGGCCGGTTCCGCCATCGCTTCGGTAGAAGCGGTGGCCGCCACTGGCGCCGAGTTCGTGGCGCTGTCCAGCGCCGTCTTGGCCGAAGGCGCCGATCCGAAGGCGGCGATTGCCGCCGCCAATGCGCTGCTCGACCAAACCGCGCCGCGCTTCGAGGGCTGACGTGCGCCGACCTGGACTTCCTCTCGCGGTTCTCGTTGCGGCCTTGATGAGCGGGGCAGCGATCGCGGCGGAAACCGTTCCGCTGCCGCAGCCGAGGCCGGACACCAGCGCGCCCGCCCTCAGCGTGCCGGATGCGGTCGCCCCCGATACGGGTGCCCCGAAAGCCGGTGCCACGGATTCCGGCGTCCATATCGAAAAGCCGATCGACACCCCGCTGCCGCAGCCCGCGACAACCGCGCCGCTGCCGTCGGCCGACGCGATCAACCCAGAGCGTTTCGGCGCCAAGCCGGCGGACCCCGCCTATGGCGCTTTCCAGCGCGGTCTTTACAAGACCGCCTACAATCTGGCGCTGGTGCGGGCCAAGAATGGCGACCCGGCGGCGCAAACGCTGGTGGCCGAGATCCTGTCGCGCGGGTTGGGCGTGCCGCTCAACCCAGCGGAAGCCGCCAAATGGTATGCGCAGGCCGCCGAGCAGGGGATTCCTGAATCGCAGTTCCAGTATGCGCTGATGCTGCTCGACGGCCGCTACGTCAAGAAGGACGAGAAGGGAGCTTATGCGTTGATGCAGGCCGCCGCCGAGGCCGGCAACCGGCTGGCGCAGTTCAACTTCGCGCAATTGCTCGTGCAGCAGGATCCGGGCGCGGCCGCCCCCCCCAGGGCTGTGCCTTATTATGAGCGTGCCGCGGCGACAGGGCTTGCCGACGCCCAGTATGCGATGGCGCAGGTTTATGCCAATGGCGTCGGCGGCAAAACCCGCGACGATGCAAAGGCCCGCAGCTTGCTGGCACAGGCTGCCAGGCAGAACTACGACACCGCGCAGATCGATCTTGCCGCCTGGATGATCGAGGGCCGGGGCGGTGTTCGCGACCTGAAATCCGGCTTCAACTGGATGAAGCAGGCAGCTGAAGGCGGCAATGTCGCTGCCCAGAACCGGTTGGCAAAGCTCTATATGGGCGGCATCGGAACCGACCCCGACCTGATCCTGGCCGGGGCCTGGTATGTGGTCGCCCGCCGCGCCGGCCTTATCGATCCGGAGATGGACGATTTCCTGCAAGGGCTGACCGACGATCAGACAAAGCAAGCCTTGCAGAAGGCCAACCGCCTGCCCTGACACGCAACGTCACTGTGTATGATCCAGCACGACCTTGCCGAAGGGAGAGCCGTGTTCGAGATGGCGAAAGGCCTGCGCTGCCTCTGCCCATGGGAAGACCCGGTCGATCACCGGCCGCAGCCGATTGACGGCGAGCGCCCGGTTCATCGCTTCGAAGGACTCGCGCGAGCCGACCGGTATGCCGCGTGCTTTCACCTGGCGTCGGAAGATGTCGAGCGGATTGATCACCCCTTCGCTGCCGCCGAGATAGCCGATGACGTTGATCTGGGCGCCGCGCGCCGACGCCTTGAGCGACTGCGCGAAACTCTGGGGACCACCGACTTCGATGATGTGGTCCGCGCCGCGGCCATCGGTCAGCGCCAGCACGGCCGACGACCAGTCCGGATTGTCGCGGTAGTTGATGCCGTGATGCGCGCCAAGCCCCTTCGCCCGGGCAAGCTTCTCATCGCTGCTCGACGTAACAATGACGCGCGCGCCGGCCGCCCTTGCCAACTGCACGGCAAACAGCGACACGCCGCCGGTGCCGAGGCTGAGCACGGTTTCGCCTGGCTTGAGCTTGCCCTCGGTGAACAACGCATGCCAGGCAGTGACCGCGGCGCAAGGCAACGTCGCCGCCTCGACATCGCTGAGCTGCGCCGGGGCGATGACCGCCGCCTGTTCGTCCAGCCGGGCGAATTCGCTTAGCAGCCCATCGATGGGGCCACCGCGCTGGTATGAGGGTTCGGCCATGGCGAAGCTGCCGCCGACCCATCGCTGCCAGAACGTGCCGCAGACCCGGTCGCCGACCTTGAAGCGGCTGACCTCGGAGCCAACCGCAACGACCTCGCCGACGCCGTCGGAAAGCGGCACCAGCGGCAAGGGGAATGTCGTGTGATAGCTGCCGCGCGCGATCTCGACATCGCGGTAGTTGAGCGCCGTCGCCTTGACGCGGACGATCATCTCCTGACGGCCGGGTTCCGGCGTTGGCCGTTCGACCATCATGAGATTGTCGATGCCGCCTGGGCTCTGCAGTTCGATTGCCTTCATTGTCATTGTCCTTCCGTTTGAAAGGAAAATCGCTTGCCAGGCGGTGGATTTCAAATTCATAATGTTCAGAATGATTATGCTTGCAAAACATCGTTCTGACTATGCTTGAGGAATTGCGCACGCTCGCCCTGTTTGCCGAGGAGGGCTCGATCCAGAAGGTCGCCCGGCGCCTGCCGCTGACGCAGCCGGCTGTGACCCGGCAAATCCAGCGGCTGGAGGACATGCTTGGCACGACGCTGCTCGACCGCCGGCAAAAGCCGCCGCGACTGACGCCGACGGGGCTGGGAGTGCTGGCGCGCGGACGCGATATCATCGCTTCCGTAGAAGCGCTGAAATCCTTCGCCGGAAAGACCGAGCCGGAAGGTCTGTTCCGCCTTGGCCTCGCTCATGGCCTCTCGGACCGCGACATCGCCGGGGCCATCGCCAACGCCGCGGCGGCGTTCCCGAAAGTGTCGCTACGGCTCAAGACCGGCTGGAGCGCCGAACTGATCGATCAATTCGAACGCGGCGAGCTCGATGTGACGATTGTTCTGCGATCGTCGGACAAGCCAGGTCCGGAAGCGCTTGGCACTGAACGTCTTGGCGTCATAGCTGCGTCCACCGTCGCCGATCCGGAAGACGGTGGCCGGACACCCATGCCGTGGGTGCTTAGTCCGGCACCTTGCGACGCGCGCCAGAAGCTCACGTCCGTTCTGGTCGGCGGAAGGCGTTATTTCGAGATCGCGGCGGAGATACAGGATCCGGCCTTGCAGATGGAATGGGTCCGTCGGGGGCACGGCCTTGGGCTAGTGCCGTTGCGTCTTGCAAGGCGCGGACTTCCCGACGGCCTCATGCTGGTCAACACGGAAGATGTCGACCTTTCCTTGCAGGTCGCCGCACTTCGTTCGCCTCATCTCAACCGGCAGACTGAGGCTGCGGACGCCATCGTCGAGGCCGTCGGCAAAGTCATTGCGGCCCAGGTTTGAGGCTACCAGCCCTTGTCGGGCGATCTGGCATCCCTTGCCTCTCCTGCCGATTTGTGGTCTTGGGAGCCCGAAATCGCTTATCCAGCGACCATCCTCATATCAACGGCCAAGCCGTTGCTAGCATCCCGGATCAATCTCATCATGGCCAAGATCAATGGCAACGAAATCCGTCCCGGCTATGTCATCGAGCACGATGGCGGCCTTTGGGTGGCGGTCAGGACCAACACCGTCAAGCCCGGCAAAGGCGGCGCCTACAACCAGGTCGAACTTAAGAACCTGATCAACGGCACCAAGCTCAACGAGCGCTTCCGCTCAGCGGAGACCGTCGAGCAGATCCGGCTCGATCTGAAGGATTTTTCCTTCCTCTACGCCCAGGACGACGCGCTGGTGTTCATGGACACGCAGAGCTACGAGCAGCTCGAGCTGGCGAAGGATTTCGTCGGCGACCGCGCCGCCTTCCTGCAGGACGGCATGATGGTGACGGTCCAGCTCTATGAGGACAGGCCGATCGGCATTTCGCTGCCCGACCAGGTGACGCTGACCATCACCGAGGCCGACCCGGTGGTGAAGGGCCAGACGGCCGCGTCCTCGTACAAGCCGGCGGTGCTGGAAAACGGCATCCGCGTGCTGGTGCCGCCATTCATCGGCGCCGGCGAACGCATCGTCGTCGACACCAACGAACTCACCTACATGCGCCGCGCAGACTGACGCGTAGGCAGGAACAGATACGATGGCACGCTCCGCACTTCTCAATGTCATGGTCCAGGCCGCCATGAAGGCCGGCCGCTCGCTGTCGCGCGACTTCGGCGAGGTGCAGAACCTGCAGGTGTCGATGAAGGGACCGGGCGACTATGTCAGCCAAGCCGACCGCAAGGCCGAGGACATCCTGTTTGCCGAACTGTCGAAGGCGCGGCCGGGCTATGCCTTCCTGATGGAAGAGCGCGGCATGATCGCAGGGGACGACGACCAGCACCGTTGGATCGTCGACCCGCTCGACGGCACCACCAATTTCCTGCACGGCATTCCGATCTTTTCCATCTCGATCGCGCTGGAGCGACAGGGCCAGTTGGTCGCCGCCGTCATCTACAATCCGGCAATGGATGAGCTCTACACCGCCGAGCGCGGCGGCGGCGCATTCATGAACGATCGCCGGCTGCGCGTTGCCGGCCGCAGCAAGCTCACCGACTGCGTCATCGGCTGCGGCGTGCCGCATCTCGGCCGCGGCCAGCACGGCAATTTCCTCGTCGAGTTGCGCAATGTGATGGCCGAGGTCTCGGGCGTGCGCCGCCTGGGTTCCGCGGCGCTCGATCTCGCTTATGTCGCGGCCGGCCGCATGGACGGCTTTTGGGAAACCGGCCTGTCGGCCTGGGACATTGCCGCCGGCCTGCTGCTGATCCGCGAGGCCGGTGGCTTCGTCTCCGACATGGATGGAGGCCAGGATATGCTCGAGGCGGGTTCGCTCGTCGCCGGCAACGAGGTCATCCAGCGCGCGCTGCTCAAGGCGGTGAAGAAGCCGTTTTCGGCGCGCTGATCACTTGGCATGCCGGCGCGGCGTGCTGAAGCGCCGCGGTCGCAAAACCGCAATCAAAGCTTGAAATACTGCCCGGCGGCCGCCCAGATAAGGGTGACGCAGGATTTTTTATGACGAGCATACCTTCACTATCCTCGCGAGAAGCGCAGCCAGACCAGCCAGTTGAAATCCCTTATGTCGGGCGTTGGCACTACTCGCGTGCGGAGATGATCGCCGATGGCATCGTCCATGCGGTCGGCATCGTGCTGGCGATAGCAGCCGGCTCGGCCTTGCTGGCACTGGCCGCCTTCCATGCCGGTCCCGGCGAATACATCGCCGCCGCCTTCTTTGTGGTGTCGCTGCTGACTGTGCTGTCGATTTCGCTGACCTACAATCTGTGGCCGGTGACGTCGCCGGCGAAGTGGATCTTGCGGCGCTTCGATCATGCGGCGATCTACCTCCTGATCGCCGCGACCTACACGCCCTTTCTGGCCCAGCTCGACGGCTCGCCGCTGGCGCTGCCGATGATTGTCCTTGTCTGGACCGCTGCTTTGACCGGCATTGCCATGAAAGTGTTCCTGCCCGGCCGCTTCGACCGTCTGGCCATTGTCTTCTATCTCGCCATCGGCTGGAGCGGCGTCGTCCTGGTCAAGCCGCTGGTGGCGACGTTGCCGACGACTTCGATCGCGCTGATTGTCGCCGGCGGCATCGTGTACTCCTGCGGCGTCATCTTCTTCGCCTGGAAACGCCTGCGCTTTCACAATGCCCTCTGGCACGGCTTTGTCGTCACCGGCGCCGGGCTGCATCTTGCCGCCATGGTCGACTGCCTGGTCGTCAACCGCCTCTGAACGGCGTGGTGCGGCCCGACAGTCGGGCAATATTGCCAAGCGCCATTCAATTTGGTCACAATTCCGTTTAGAGTCGCGAATTACGTGATCGGCGGCACTGGAGCAGTTCCAGGGAAGTATGAGCGGCTTCCCGTTCGGAATTGCGTCAAGGCAAATAGAGCATCGGAAACGGGGCACGGATGGCTTTTCTCAGATCCTTCGGCGTGGGCAGGCGTTCTGATGTCCTGATGTACGATCCGCACAAACTGTCGAGCCCGCAGGTCTTCCTCCTGACCATGGTCATCTTCCTGGTCATCGTCGCCTTCATCGCCGCCATCCTCACCCGCCAGATCTCGACCGCTTTCGGGAGCAATCCCGGCCTCAATGGCCTCATCGTCGGCGTCCTTGTGGTCGGCATCCTGCTCGCCTTCGCCCAGGTCGGACGACTGTTTCGCGAAGTGCGCTGGGTCAATTCCTTCCGCGCCGGTTCCGAAACCACCGAGCCGGTGCTGCTGGCGCCGATGAAGGCAATGATCGGCCGCTCCTCGACGGTCGCCTTCTCGACGTCTTCGATGCGCACCATGCTGGATTCGATCGCCACCCGCCTCGACGAAAGCCGCGACACCTCGCGCTATCTCGTCGGGTTGCTGGTGTTCCTCGGTCTGCTCGGCACCTTCTGGGGCCTGCTCAACACCATCGGCTCGATCCGCGAAACCATCGAATCGCTCGATCCCGGCACCGGCGACGCCGCCGCCGTGCTCGATTCGCTGAAGCAGGGGCTGTCGGCGCCGCTGGCCGGCATGGGCACGGCCTTTTCGTCCTCGCTGTTCGGTCTTTCCGGGTCGCTGGTGCTAGGCTTCCTCGACCTGCAGGCCGGCCGCGCCCAGACCCGATTCTATACCGAGCTTGAAAACTGGCTGTCCTCGGTCACCGATCTCTCCTCCGACATCGCCGTCGCCGACCCGGCCAAGACTGAATCCTCCGACGAGATCCGGGTCCTGTCGGAACGGCTGCGCAGCATGCAGGAAAGCGGCGGCGGCTCCAATCCGCGCGTCGCCACCGCCATGGCCAATCTCGCCGACGGCATTTCCGGCCTGGTCAAGAACATGCGCTCCGAGCAGCAGATCATGCGCGACTGGGTCGAGGCCCAGTCGGACGAGCAGAAGGCGATGCGCAACACGCTGGAAAAGATCGCCGACGCGCTGAAGAAACCCGGGGTCCACTAGCATGGCTCTCGCCAGGGGCCGGCGCACCGATCGCCGGATCGACTATTGGCCGGGCTTCGTCGACGCGCTGTCGACGCTGCTGCTCGCCATCATGTTCCTGCTTACCGTTTTCGTGCTGGCGCAGTTCCTGCTCGGCCGCGAACTCTCCGGCAAGGATACGGCGCTCACGCGCCTCAACTCGCAGATCAACGAACTGACGCAGCTGCTGGCGCTGGAGCGTTCGACCGCGCAGGACAAGGACGATTCGCTGGCCAATCTGCAGGCGTCGCTGTCGGCGGCGGAAGCAGAAAGGAGCCGGCTCGAGCAGTTGCTGGCGCAAGGCGCCGGCGCCGGCGACGCCGCCAACCAGCGCGCCGCGGAGCTCGGCGGCGAACTCGACAGCCAGCGCCAAATCAGCCAGCAGGCGCTGAGCCAGGTCGAGATCCTGAACCAGCAGATCGCGGCACTGCGCAAGCAGATCGGCGCGCTCGAGGACGCCCTCAACGTGTCCGAAACGCGCGACCGCGATTCCAACACCAAGATCGCCGATCTCGGCCGTCGGCTCAACGTCGCGCTGGCGCAGCGCGTGCAGGAACTGAACCGGTACCGCTCCGACTTCTTCGGCCGCCTGCGCGAAATCCTCGTCGATCGCGAGAACATCCGCATCGTCGGCGACCGCTTCGTCTTCCAGTCGGAAGTTCTGTTCCCGACCGGGTCGGAAGTGATCAACGATGCCGGCAAGGTCGAGATGAAGAAGCTCGCCGATGCCATCATCGAGTTGCAAAAGGAAATCCCGCCCGAGATCAACTGGGTGCTGCGCGTCGACGGCCACACCGACAACAAGCCGCTGTCCGGCGCCGGCCGCTATCGCGACAATTGGGAATTGTCGACGGCGCGTTCGACCTCGGTGGTCAAATACCTGATCGAGAACGGCGTGCCCGCCAACCGGCTGGTTGCGGCCGGCTTCGGCGAATTCCAGCCACTCGACCCCGCCGACACCGAAGACGCCCGCAACAAGAACCGACGCATTGAACTGAAGCTCACCGAACGGTGATTTTCAGTCACGCGAAATTGTTTGCCGGCTCAACTCTAGGGCGCAACGCCAAGCCGGCAAGGCCTGAAAACATTATCTTTCTTTAACTACACTTCGCGTTTCCGGGCTCCTACTTTGACGCGCAGGGCCGAGAACCGCCGGCGATGCCTCCCATCGCGACGCGACGGAACCGGACGGCCCGCTTCCGGAAGGTGGAGCGAAAGCGCTTGCCCCTTCCACAGCAGGAGGAGACGCACATCATGCGCTCTTTGAAGACTCTCAGGACCGCAACCCTCACGACACTTCTGATCACTGTTCCACTCGCCGGCGCCCATGCCGCCGGACATCACAAGGGCGCCCTCGACGCCAGCGACCCGACCGACATGACCAGTCCGCGCGTGACCGGCCTGATCGAGCAGGTGCGGGGCGTCGAACAGGGCATCACGGATGCGCGCGAAACGAAGGGCATCTCGACCTCGGAAGCGCGGTGGCTGCATCTGCGTGCGGCGCATATCGGCCAGGCCGCCGAACGGGTCGCCGCTTCGGACCATGGCCGGATCCCGGCCGCGCAATATCACGATCTGCTGCGCCGCCTCGACAATGTCGATCAGAGGCTGATGTCCGACACCGGCAGCGGCTTCATGATCGGTGATGGCTCCGACGGCGGGAATTATCCGAACGGCTGAGATCCGCTCTGATATCTCCAGGAATGAGGAAGGGACTGTCTGACGCCCCCGGATCTGGCTCCGAGGGCGTCTTTTTTGTCACCAGCCCAGCCACAGCGCAGCGAGGCCCAGCACCGCCGGCACGGTCTGAATATAGAGGATCTTCCGGCTGGCAGTCGCCGCGCCATAGAGGCCGGCGACGGCGATGCAAAGCAGGAAGAACACCTTGATCTGGAATCCCGCCGCGCCGAGATAGAGGCCCCAGATCAGCCCCGCAGCAAGGAAGCCGTTGTAGAGCCCCTGATTGGCGGCGAGCACCTTCGATGCGCTGGCGAAGTCCGGCTTGAGGTTGAACGCCCTGTGCCCGCGCGGTGTGTCCCACGCCACCATCTCCAGATAGACGATAAAGAGGTGGATCAGGGCCACCAGCCCGACCAGGATATTGCCGATCATCTTAGTCTCCCCTCCATGGCGGTGTTCCACCGTCAGCCAGCATTCCACGCACCAGCTCACCGGCGCAAGCTGCATAGCCACCTTTGAGGGTTGCCAATCCTGGCGCGTTGGTATCTTTTCCCGCGGTCCAAAACGCGGAACCTGTCATGTCTTTTCAGAAGCTCGATGATCTCGGCCACAAGCTCGAAGCGCTGGAACATGCGCTCGCTATCCTCGGCGCCGACGAGGCGACCCACATGGCCGTCGGCGGCGGCGAAAGCGCGCCGAAGCGATGTCTTCGCTTGCCGGCATGCTGCATATCAGGGCTACCGCGCCGGAGATCGCCGACTGGCTCGCCGCTGCAGAAGCTGAAGCGCTCAACGAGGAGCAGCAAGCGGCGGTTCGGGAGTTGCGCCGGCAATACACCAACCTGACCTGCCTGCCGGTCGAATTCGTCGAGCGCCAGACGGTAGCGCGCATGCGCTCGGAGCAACTCTGGCGCGACCTGCGCGCCAAGAACGACTGGGCCGGATTCCTGCCGGCGCTCGAAAGTGTCATCGCGCTGGTGCGCGAGGAAGCCGCCCTGCGCGCCGACGCGCTCGGCCTCGATCCCTACGACGCGCTGATGGAGCAATACGATCCTGGCAACCGCGCCGCCGACATCACGCCGGTCTTCACCGAGCTGAAGACATTCCTGAAGGGCTTCGTGCCGGAAGCCCTGGCCGCGCAGGAAGCGCGCCTGGCCAGGCATCCCGTGAAGCCGCTCTCCGGCAGCTATGCGATCGACCGGCAGCGCGAGCTTGGTCTCGCCATGATGGCTTCGGTCGGCTTCGACCTCACCCACGGTTCTCTGTCCGTATCGCACCATCCCTTCTGCGGCGGCGTGCCGAGCGACGTGCGCATCACCACCCGCTACAAAACGTCCGATTTCCTGTCGGCTTTGATGGGCGTGCTGCACGAGACCGGCCACGCGCTCTACGAGCAGAACCTGCCGAAGGCCTGGGCGCACTGGCCGCTGGGCAAGGCGCGCGGCATGGCGGTGCATGAAAGCCAGAGCCTGTTCGTCGAAAAGCAGATCGGCCGCAACCCCGAATTCTGGCGCTGGGCGCTGCCGGTGGTGGAAAAGCATCTCGGCGAGGCCTGGTCGCTGGACGACATCCTGCTGCATGTGCACCGGGTCGAGCGCGGCCTGATCCGCGTCGACGCCGACGAGGTAACCTACCCGCTGCATGTCATCCTGCGCTACGAGTTGGAGCAGGAGCTGGTCTCGGGGCGGCTGCAGGCGGCCGACCTGCCCGAAGCCTGGGACGCCAAGATGCGGGAGTATCTTGGCCTTTCGACCATCGACAATCCAGCCGACGGACCGATGCAGGACGTGCATTGGCCGGGCGCCGCCTTCGGCTATTTCCCGTCCTATACGCTGGGCGCCATGATGGCGGCGCAGCAATGGGCTGCGCTGACGCGCGACCATCCTTCAGCCGACAGCGATCTCGCCAAGGGCAATTTCGCCGCCATCAATGACTGGCGCCGCGACAAGATCTGGTCGCAGGGTTCGCGCTGGTCGACGCCCGAACTGCTTGAGCGCGCCACCGGCGAAAAGCTCAACGCCGCGTATTTCACCGAGCATGTCCGCAAGCGGTATGGTCCCGCCTGATTGCGGGTTGCTACTCCGCGGCACCCCTGAAGGCGCTTGCTCCGGTTTCGAACTGCAGCTTGGCCAGCCTTGCATAGATTCCGCCCTTGGCGACCAGGCTCTGGTGCGTGCCTTCCTCGACGATGCGGCCGCCATCCATGACCAGGATGCGGTCGGCCTTCAGCACGGTCGCCAGCCGGTGGGCGATGACGATGGTGGTGCGGCCCTGCATCAGCCGTTCCAGCGCGGTCTGCACCAGCGTTTCGCTTTCGGCGTCGAGCGCCGACGTGGCTTCGTCGAGCAGCAGGATCGGCGCGTCGCGCAGGATGGCGCGGGCGATCGCCACGCGCTGGCGTTGGCCGCCGGACAAGGTGACGCCGCGCTCGCCGACCTGGCTATCGTAGCCCTTGTCGAGCCTGAGGATGAATTCGTCGGCCAGCGCTGCCCTGGCGGCGGCCTCGATCTCGGCATTCGTCGCGCCCGGCCGGCCAAAGCCGATATTGTCGCGCGCGCTTGCCGCAAAGATGGTGACATCCTGCGGCACGATGGCAATGCGCTCCCGCACTTCAGCCGGATCGGCTTTGCGCACGTCGACACCGTCAATGGCGATGCGGCCGGTTTCGGGATCGTAGAAGCGCAGGATCAGCGAAAAGACGGTGCTCTTTCCGGCGCCCGACGGGCCGACGATCGCCACCGTCTCGCCGGGCTTGACCTGAAAACTCAAGCCGTGGACGGCGGCACGGTCCGGCCTTGCCGGGTAGGAGAAGGAGACGTCGTCGAAACTGATCGCGCCTGTCGCCTTGGCGGGCAGCGGCAGCGGATTGGCCGGCGGTTGAATCGCCGGCGTCTCGTCGAGTATCTCGGTCAGCCTTTCGGCCGCACCCGCCGCCTGGGCAAGCTCGCCCCAGACTTCCGACAGTGCGCCCAGCGCGCCTGCGGCAAACACGGAGTAAAGCAGGAACTGGCCGAGCGTGCCGGGCGACATCGTGCCGGCAAGCACGTCACGCGAGCCGAACCACAACACCGCCACGACCGAGGAAAAGATCATGAAGATGGCAAAGAAGGTGAGCAGCGAGCGGGAGAAGATCGACGAGCGCGCCGCCTGGAAGGCGGCTTCCACCGCGGCCGAGAACCGCCCGGTGACCAGCGTCTCGTTGGTGAACGCCTGCAGCGTGCGCACCGCGCCGATCTGCTCGCTGGCATAGGCGGTCGCTTGCGCCAGCGTATCCTGCGCCTGCCGTGACCGGCGCCTCACCGAACGGCCGAACGCGACCAGCGGCAGCACGATGAGCGGAATGGCCGCGATCACCAGGCCCGACAGTTTCGGGCTGGTGACGACCATCATCGCCACAGCGCCAAGGCCGAGGATGACGTTGCGCAACGCCACGGAGGCGGTGGCGCCGACGGCGGATTTCACCTGCGTGGTGTCGGCGGCAAGCCGCGAGACGATCTCGCCCGACTGGGCGGTGTCGAAGAAGGACGGCGAAAGCGTCGTGACATGCGAAAACACGTCGCTGCGGATGTCGGCAACGACCCGCTCGCCGAGCGTGATGACGAAGTAGTAGCGTCCGGCCGACGCCGCCGCCAGAATGGCTGCCATCGCAACCAAAGCGGCGAAATACTCGGCGATGAAGACGGTGCCGGAAGCACTGAAACCGTGATCGATCATGCGCCGCACGGCCAGCGGCAGCGCCAGCGTCGTCGCCGCGGCGATGGCGAGCGAAATGAGGGCGCCTATGACCAGTTTGCGGTAGCGGAATATGTAGGGATATAGGCGCCTGAGCGGCCCGAGCGAGCGCCTGCGCCCGTCTTGCTCGCCGCTGATGTCCGCCATGACCGTTTCCTCTGGCCGCTCCAGGTGGGCGCGTTCAATATGCGCCTGCCGTGGCCTTGTGATTCAATTCCGGCTGATGTATAGGCTCGCCGACCGTTTTAGAAGCCGTGGCTTTTCAATAGCTGCGGCTTCGAGTTTTAAAAAGGGGCGCATCGACGCAGGCCGCGGGCCCGTCTGTAGCGCCGCAAGCCAGGAAGCACGACAATGAAGGCCGATATCCATCCCGACTACCACACCATCAAGGTCGTCATGACCGATGGCACCGAATACTCGACCCGTTCGACCTGGGGCAAGGAAGGCGATACGATGAACCTCGATATCGACCCGACCACGCACCCGGCCTGGACCGGCGGCCAGCAGACCCTGCTCGACCGCGGCGGTCGCCTGTCGAAGTTCAAGAAGCGCTTCGAAGGGTTCGGCCTTTAAGCCTATCGGCTTTCGCAGATCAGGAACCCGCCCTTGTGGCGGGTTTTTTGTTCAGCGGATCGTGGCGCGGACGAAATCGCCTTTGATGACGATCGAGGGTTTGGCACCGGCAGTGTTGGCAAGCGAACTGTCGACGAAGGACGCCGACGCGGTCACCGAGCAAGCTACGCCACGGGCGACGAGCGAGGATTCCGCGGTCGCGGCGGCGGTCGACGCGCTGATGCGGTCAAAAGAACTCTACAGGGACGTTGACCTCAACCTCGGCCGTATCGCCAGGCGCCTCGGCCTGCCGGCGCGGCAAGTGTCGTCGACGGTCAACCGCATCCACGGATCGAGCGTGTCGCAATATGTCAACGACCAGCGCATCGGCGAAGCCTGCCGCCTGCTGGCGGCCAGCGACGAACCCATCACCCGCATCATGTTCGACGCCGGGTTTCTCAGCAAATCGAACGTCAACCGCGAGTTCCTGCGCGTGACAGGCTTGAGCCCGAAGGCTTGGCGGCTGGAGCATCGGGCCGTCGAAGCGAAATCTCGCGGCCATGCCGTTGCCAGGCGAGACAAAATGAAGGCGGGCGACACCGGTCAGGCGCCGACTAATTCCCGCAGCGCCATGCGCTTGTAGGCGGCGACCAGCCTGTCGCCCTCCTGCCGGTCGACCGAGATCGCCAGCCGCACGGCAGCCTCGCCCATCTGCCAGACAAGGAAGGCCGTCGTCTCCAGCGCCACCGGATCGGCACCGGGATGCAGCCGCTTCAGCACCGTGGTCAGGAATTCGGCATTCGCCCGGCTGTCGGCAAGTTCGAGCTGGCGCAGCGCCTTGTCAGCCTGGGTGCCCGACCAGATGTCGCGCATCACCGGCTCGGCCAGGAACAGCTGGTAGTAGATATCGACCAGCTCCGAAAACGCCTGCCGCAGGCCCTCGGCGTCGACGACATCCTTGAGCGCCGAGGAGATGCAGGCCTGGCTTTCGGCGGTGTAGCGCTCGGCCAGCGCCCAGACGATCGCCCGCTTGTCGGGAAAGAACTGGTAGAGCGAGCCGATCGACACCGCGGCCCGTTCCGCCACCTCGCCCATGCGCATGGCGTCGCTGCCTTGCTCGGCAATCAGCGCCGAGGCTGCGGCCAGCATGCGCTCGACCCGCTCGCGGCTGCGCTGCTGGGTGGGCGCCCGTCGCGGCGATGCGACCTGCTCCTGGGCAGATGCGGGCGTTGCTGTGTCTTCCATGACGGCCTCCGGCCTCGACAAAATCTGCCAACAAACGGCTTGACTCCCAAAATACGAGGGTTTATCACGTTTTGCAAATGTGAGGATTACTCATGTTTGTAAACAAAGGAAACCCACAATGACCGACACCAAACCAGTCCTGATCCTCGGTGGCACTGGCAAGACCGGCCGTCGCCTCGCCGAGCGGCTGACCTCACAGGGCATTCCCGTGCGCATCGGCTCGCGTTCCGGCAGCCCCCGCTTCGACTGGGAGGTTCCGGCGACCTGGGAGCCTGCCATGCAGGGCTTGGGCGCCGTGTACATCAGTTACTATCCCGACATCGCCGTGCCGGGCGCCGCCGAGACCGTCGGCGCCTTCGCCAGGCTTGCGGTGGCAAATGGCGTCACCCGCATAGTGCTGCTCTCCGGCCGCGGCGAGACCGAAGCCCAGCGCGCCGAAGAGATGGTCAAAGCCTCGGGCGCTGACTGGACGATCCTGCGTTGCGCTTGGTTTTCGCAGAATTTCAGCGAAGGTTTTCTCGTCGAGTCCTTGCGGCAAGGCGAAGTGGCTTTGCCTGTCGGCCCTGTTGGCGAGCCCTTCGTCGATGTCGACGACATCGCCGATGCTGCCTTCGTTGCGCTGACCGAACCGGGTCATGTCGGCCAGCTCTATGAGCTGACCGGGCCGCGGCTGCTAAGCTTCGCCGACGCGGTTGCCGAGATCGCCAAGGCGACCGGCCGCGACATCGGCTATATCAAGAGCTCGCATGACGAATTCACCGCCGCGACGGCGGCATACGAACTGCCGCCCGAAATCGCCTGGCTTCTCAACGAGCTGTTCACCGAAGTGCTTGACGGCCGCAACGAGACGCTGACCGACGGCCTCCAGCGTGTGCTCGGCCGCGCGCCGAAAGACTTTTCCGCCTACGCAAATGAAACCGCTGCAACCGGCATCTGGAGCAACTGAGATGATCAAGCTTTTTCCCACCCTCACCATCATCGCTGCAATCGGCTCGGGCGTCGTCGGCGGCGTGTTCTTCGCCTTTTCCAACTTTATCATGGCGGCGCTTGCCCGGCTGCCGGTCCCCCAAGGCATCGCAGCGATGAATTCGATCAACATCACGGTGATCACGCCCACCTTCATGACGGCGCTGTTCGGCACCGGCCTGCTCTGTCTGGTGCTTATCGCCGCCGTTCTCATGGGGTGGAGCCAGTCCGGCTCATACTGGCTGCTTGCCGGCGCCGTGATCTATTTGATCGGCAACCCGATCGTGACCATGGTCTTCAATGTGCCGCTCAACGATGCGCTCGCCGCCGTCGACCCGGCCAGCGCCGATGGCGCAGCCGTGTGGGCGAACCATCTGAATCAATGGGTGATGTGGAACCACGTCCGCACCATCACCGCCATCGTGTCGATGGCCAGCTTCATCTTCGCATTACTCTGAAGAATGGCACTCCGAAATGCAGAAGACCTCGCCTCAAGCGGGGTCGTTTTGCGTGTGACCCTTGTGGTCGGAATGGCCTAGATCCCGGTCCGGATCGATGACGTCGCGCACCAGCTGCTTGAGCCTGGCGGCATCGGGAAAGCCGCCGTCGCGCTTGCGGTCCCAGATCAGCACATCGTTGCAGGAAACGGTGAAGATGCCGCCTGTGCCCGGCACCAGCGTCACTTCACCGAGATCCGTGCCGAAGGTGGAGAGCAGCTCCTGCGCCATCCAGCCGGCCCGCAGCAGCCACTGGCACTGCGTGCAATAGGTGATGCGGATGATGTGCAGCTCGCTCATGTCGGATTGAGTTCCGCCAATGTCCTGGTCGATCATGCCGCGCTGAGCTTGGCCATGGTCTCGTCGTCAACCTCGAAATTGGCGTAGACGCTCTGCACGTCGTCATCGTCCTCGAGCGTTGCCACCAGTTTCATCAGCGATTGCGCCCGCTCTTCGTCGACCGGGACATTGTTCTGCGGCTGCCAGATCGGCTTCACCGATTCGGCCTCGCCAAGCGAGGCTTCCAGCGCCTTAGACACTTCGCCCATACTCTCGAACGCGCAGTAGATGGTGTGGCCTTCCTCGTCGGACTCGACGTCATCGGCGCCGGCCTCGATCGCCGCGTCCATCACCTTGTCGGCGCTGCCGGCGGAGGCCGGATAGTAAATCTCGCCGGCGCGGTTCCACATGAACGACACCGAGCCGGTTTCACCAAGCGCACCGCCGGCTTTGGTGAAGGCGGCGCGCACGTTGGAGGCCGAGCGGTTGCGGTTGTCAGTCAGCGCCTCGACGATCAGCGCCACGCCGCCTGGCCCATAGCCTTCATAGCGCACCGCTTCGTAATTCTCGGCATCGCCCATCGACGCCTTGTTGATGGCGCGCTGGATGTTGTCCTTCGGCATCGACACCGCCTTGGCGTTCTGGATGGCCAGGCGCAAACGCGGGTTCATCGATGGGTCGGGCGTCCCGCTCTTGGCGGCGACGGTGATTTCGCGCGCCAGCTTGGAAAACATTTTCGACCGCACCGCATCCTGGCGGCCCTTGCGGTGCATGATGTTCTTGAACTGTGAATGGCCAGCCATGGCACCCCTGTCGTCTTCGGCTAGAGCATCCCGAAGCGAGGTGGTCTCACCTCGTCTTCCCGGGTACTCGAATTCAAATTTCAGAGCCGTCTAAGGTGCAACGCGATGGATGCACGGCGTTCTCTGTCGGAATGGCCGGCTTATAGATAAATCGGCTCAATTCGTCCAGCCGCGCCGGTTCAGCCCTCCAGATCGGATTTCAGCCGGTCGATAATGCTGAGCGCATGGCCGGCATACTGGCTGATCCAGCGGTCGTGGATGTGCTTGATCGGCAGGGCGTTGAGATGGTTCCAGCGCTCTCGCCCTTGGCGCTTTGCCACCACCAGTTCGGCTTCTTCCAGCACCTTGAGATGCAGCATGACGGTGCAGCGATCGATGTCGGGAAACGCCTCGCACAACATGCCGGTCGTCTGCGGCGCATCCTTCAGCCGATCCAGCAATTCGCGACGGCGCGGATGCGCCAACGCCTTGAAAACGTGATCGTCCGCGGTTTGGCTTGACATGTTATGTTTCTATAACATATCGTCGAGCCAATCAAGGAAGGAGCTGTGGATATGTCTCTTGGATTCAGAGTTTCCGGACGCATCGGCAAACCGGTCGCAGAAGTCTTCGACGCAGTCGTCAATCCGGAGAAGCTCAGCGGCTATTTCACCACCATCGGCGGCGCCAGCGGCCCGCTGGAAGCCGGCATCGGTGTCGTCTGGTGGGGAAAAGTGCCGGTCGAGGTCGATGAAGTGGTCAAGGACAGCCGCATCGTGTTGCGCTGGGATGCCACAGATGCCGAGGACAGGCCGGCCTACAAGACACGCATCGAGATGAACTTCGAGCCGCTGGACGATGGCGGCACCCTTGTGACCATTGCTGAATCCGGCTGGCCGGAAGGCGTGGTCGGCCTGCAGAAATCCTACCTCAATTGCGAGGGCTGGTCGCAGATGCTGGCTTGCATGAAGGCCTATGTCGAATACGGCATCAACCTGCGCGACGGCTACTACCGCGGCGAGATGAGGGGCGAGCCGGCCAACGAGACAAACAGATGAACCGCGCAACGGAGCCCGCAATGACCGCGAAAATGACAGGTGGAATCAACATCGCCATGAAAGTCCCGTCACATCAGTACGAGGCGACGATCGCCTTCTATCGCGACGTCGTCGGCTTGAATCCATTCACCGCCAAGACGCCGGCCATCGGCTTCGAGCTTGGCCCAAACCGTCTGTGGATCGACGAGGCGCCGATGCTGAGCCAGGCCGAAGTCTGGCTTGAGCTTTTCACCGACAATTCTGCAGCCATTGCGGATCATCTCGCCAAGGCCGGCGTCGTCCGTTGCGACGCGGTCGAGCCCCTGGGCGAAGGCTTTCGCGGCTTCTGGATCGCCAACCCGGCCAGCATCGTTGACATGGTGCGCGAGCCTGACGCCTGGTGAGCGCAAACCGGACAAGGAAAGGAGCATCGATGGAAATTCACAAAACGCCGACTGCCGAAGCCGGCATGCTGATCAGGCGGCCGGTCGCCGAGGTCTTCGAGGCGATCGTCGACCCGGCCATCACCACGAAATTCTGGTTTACCCACAGTAGCGGCCGGCTGGATAGCCGCAAAGAGGTTCACTGGGAGTGGCGCATGTACGGGGCCTCGGCGATGGTCAATGTCAGCGAGATCGTCGAGAACAAGAAGATCGTCATGCAATGGAGCGATCCGCCGACCACTGTGGTCTGGACATTCACGGAGATGCCCGGCGCCGAAACGCCTGACGGTGCGACCTTTCTTGAGGTCAGCAATTTCGGCTTCGCCGGCACCGCCGACGAGCAGGTCAAGCAGGCGGTCGGCTCGACCGACGGCTTCGCACTGGTTCTTGCCGGCGCAAAGGCATGGCTGGAACAAGGCCTGTCGCTTGGCCTGATCGGCGACCGTTATCCGAAGGGCGTGCCGGGGCGCTAGGATCGCCCCGATCGCCCAGCCTCAATGCCCACCGCTGGATTTCTTCCTTCGCCGCGCCAGCATGTTGAGGCCCTCGACCAGGGCGGAAAAGCCCATCGCGGCGTAGATGTAGCCCTTCGGCACATGATAGCCCATGCCGTCGGCGATCAGCGTCATGCCGATCATCAGCAGGAAGCCCAGCGCCAGCATGACGATGCTCGGGTTCTTGGCGATGAAATTGGCCAGCGGCCCGGCCGCCAGCATCATCACGCTCACCGCCACGATCACGGCGATGTACATGATGGCAATCTCGTCGGTCATGCCGACGGCGGTGATGATCGAATCGATCGAAAAGACGAGATCGAGCAGCAGGATCTGGAAGATGGCGCCGGCAAGCGAGATCTGCAGCGTCTCGCCCATCATCGTATCCTTGTGGTCGTCGGGATCGACGGTGTGGTGGATTTCCTTGGTCGCCTTCCAGACCAGGAACAGGCCGCCGGCGATCAGGATCAGGTCGCGCCAGGAAAAGCCATGGCCGAACGCTGTGAACACCGGCGTCGTCAGCTGCACGATGATGGAGATGGTTGCGAGCAGCACCAGCCGCATGATCAGCGCCGCCGAGATGCCGAGACGCCGGGCGCGGGCGCGCTGCGCTTCCGGCAATTTGTTGGTCAGGATCGAGATGAAGATCAGATTATCGATGCCGAGCACGACCTCGAGCACGATCAGCGTCAGCAACGCGACCCACGCGGTTGGATCGGAAACAAATTGAAAATGCGGCGCCAGGAATTCAACGAGCTGCATGGAGGTCGTCCCCTCTACGATCTAGAGCAGTTTCGTCGCCAGTTAGGTACTATATTCCACCATATCAATGTCACGACCAGAAGGATGGCGCGGTTTCTTCAAGCCGAGGCCCGCGGCGAAACGGCGCGATCTTTTCGGCCAGGCCCGTCCGGTCGGAAATGTCGACGCCGACGCCGCACAATGTCGCCGGTCCGGTGGCCGCCTCGAAGCGGCCTTTCGGAACTTTCGACAGGAAGCGGTTGAGCGGCTCTTCCTTGTCCATGCCGAGCGAGGAATCATAGTCTCCGCACATGCCGGCATCGGACATGTAGCCGGTGCCGCCATTGAGGATCTGGTGGTCGGCCGTCGGCTGGTGCGTATGGGTGCCGATGACGAGGCTGGCGCGGCCGTCGACGAAATGCGCGAAGCACATTTTCTCCGAGGTCGCTTCGGCATGGAAGTCGATGACCACGGCATCGGCCTGCTCGCCCAGCGGACAGGCGGCCAGCTCGCGCTCGCCAGCCTGGAACGGATCGTCGAGCTCGGGATGCATGAACACCCGGCCCATGATGTTGGCGACCAGCACGCGCGCACCGTTTTTGGCGATATAGACGCCGGAGCCGCGCCCCGGCGTTCCCTTGGGGAAGTTGGACGGGCGCAAAAAGCGCTCCTCGCGCGGCGCGAAGATCAGTGCGTCGCGCTGGTCCCAGACATGGTTGCCGGTGGTGACGACATCGGCACCGGCGGCGATGGTGTCGCGAAAAATGTCTTCGGTGATGCCGAAGCCGCCGGCGGCGTTCTCGCCATTGACGATGACGAAGTCGAGTTTGAAATCCGAGATCAGGCTGGGCAGTTGTTCCCGCACCGCCGTACGTCCCGATTTGCCCACCATGTCGCCCAGGAAAAGAAGTCTCATGCCCACTTCTATCCAGAGGCACGGACGCTAGGCAAGCGCTACCCGGGCGATTGGCGCTAACGCCGGCCGAAAGTACCACGCTGCTGTTGAGACGGCTTTGCGCTCGCGCCCGCGACGCGAACTGCCGAAGGTATCATCGGTGACGCCGGCGGTGCGGTGCGTCCGCGCAGCCAGAAGAACCACACGTAGAAAACAGTGAACCCACCAGTAGCGGCCAGGAGCAACAGCCCGCCGCGCCAGCCCTTCATCGCCGCGGTATCGAGGATCGATGGATTGGCAGGGTTGTAATACAACTCCACCGCGTCGCCTTTCGACGCCGTGTAGAGGCCGATGTCCTTTCCCTTGCCGGACCACGTCATCGGTGCATCGTTCGCGACATAGGTGACAGCGACGTTGATGCCTTTCGTGGTGAGGCCATTACCCTGGGCTTCGCTGTAGGAACTGACATCCGTCACTGTGGCAACCGTCTGATGCCAGGCGAACTGGTGGTGCAGGGCCGTTCCGGAAATGTGCAATGCCATCGCGAACAGCGTCACCGCTATGAGGACGAACGGCATCAGCAGGAAGCGTGCGAAGACAAACATGATGGCCGCCATCGGCTCGGACTGTGTTGCCGGAATACTATCCGGCACGTCTTGGAAACGCGTTAAGCGGGATCGCGGTCTTTTAAGCGATATCGAAGCGGCGCAAACCGCTCTCGGTCAGTATTTCCGGGATGATGACGTCGTGCGCCTCATCCGGCACCAGACCCACCTCCTGGCAATCGAAGGCGATGCCGATCAGTCGTGGCGGCTGGCCCTTGTCGATCAGCTTGGCGATGGCGCGGTCGTAATAGCCGGCGCCATACCCGATGCGATGACCGCGGCTGTCGAAGGCCGCGAGCGGCACCAGCATCACCGCGGGATCGAGAACCTCGGCCTCCGCATGCGGACCGACCGTGCCAAAACCCATCTCGACCATCGGCGCGCCGCGCACCAGTTCGCGAAAGACGATGGTGGTCTTGTCGAGGATGGCCGGCAGGCAAAGCCTGGCCCCCTTCTCGCGCAAGGCGAACATCAGCGGCCTGATGTCGACTTCCGATCGCATCGGCCAGAAAGCTGAAACGATCTGACCCGGCTCGATGGCGAGGTGGTCGCGCGCCGTCTCGGCCATCTCAAGCGCGATCTCCACCCGCCACAGCGGATCGAGCGCATCGCGGCGGCCGAGTGCCTCGAGGCGCAGCTGCTTTTTCAGGGCTTTGGGAGATGTCATGCGCGGACGATAGAAAAGGTCGGATCTGGGTGACGTTTCATGAGCGACGTTTTCTACCACATCATCCGCCAAACTGGGCGGATACAGGTAAGTGACGATCCACACAACCGGTGGAGAGAGCGATCCCGGGAACCTACAAAGTAGGTGGGCGCCGTATGAGAAAACCCACGGGTCTTCCCAGGGACAGCTCCCTAAGGATCGTTAAGGCCCCGGGGAAAATGTTCTCCTGCCGGGAAGCGCAGACCGCCAAGCCCAATATAGGCGGCTGGTCGGTCAAGCGCTAGTGACATGAGCCGATGTTTCCATTTCGATCTCACACGCTTGCGTCGCAGCCGGCTCGCCCTTGCACAGGTCAAGCAGCGTCCTTACGGTCGCGCTCACCAACCGAGGAGCAAGTATGCGTTTCGAAGGCACGGCGGCCTATGTCGCCGACAAGGATCTGATGGTGGCGGTGAACGCCGCGATCGCGCTGGAGCGGCCATTGCTGGTCAAGGGCGAGCCGGGCACCGGCAAGACCGAGCTTGCCCGCCAGGTGGCATCGGCGCTCGGCCTCGACCTGATCGAATGGCACGTCAAGTCGACCACCCGTGCGCAGCAGGGACTGTATGAATATGATGCTGTCTCGCGGCTGCGCGACAGCCAGCTCGGCGATGCCAGGTTCAACGACATCAAAAACTACATCAAGCGCGGCAAGCTCTGGGACGCCTTCGCGGCTGGCAAGAAGGTCGTGCTGTTGATCGACGAGATCGACAAGGCCGATATTGAATTCCCCAACGACCTGCTGCAGGAACTCGATCGAATGGAGTTCTTCGTCTACGAAACCGGCGAGACGATCCGCGCCGCTGTGCGCCCCATCGTCATCATAACCTCCAACAATGAGAAGGAACTGCCCGACGCCTTCCTGCGCCGCTGCTTCTTCCACTACATCCGCTTTCCCGATGTCGAGACGCTGCACAAAATCGTCGACGTGCACTATCCCGGCATAAAGCAGAATTTGGTACGGGCAGCCCTCACCCAGTTCTACGAGATCCGCGATGTGCCGGGGCTGAAGAAGAAGCCGTCGACCTCCGAGGCGCTCGACTGGATCCGCCTGCTGGTCGCCGACGACATCGCACCCGAGGATTTGCGCGCCGATCCGAAGAACGCGCTGCCCAAGCTGCATGGCGCGCTGTTGAAGAACGAGCAGGATGTGCATCTGTTCGAGCGCCTGGCGTTCATGGCGCGAAGGCAGGGGTGAGGATCGGCGGTTAGCTAACAGCTATGAGCACGCTTCCGCAGCTTACTCGGCGGGAGCAAACCCTCTCTCCTGCGGCGCGACGCGTTTCGGTCCGAAGATGACGAAACCGATGACCGACAGGGCAAGAACGCCGATCCCGCAATAGAGCATGACCCAGCCGAAGCCATTGACCAGGGCGGCATGCACGATGGCGCCGGATGGGTCGAGGGTTGCGAGCTTCGGTGTCCTCTGCGCAAGGCCCTCCAGATTGCCGGTGGCGATCCTTTCCGCCAGCGCCCGCAACTCGTTCGGCTCCAAAGCCGCGCCGAGTGTGGTCCGCAGGTGGGAAACGATCCCCTGCGTCAGCAACAGGCCGAGCACCGCAATGTTGATGGCGAGCGTGATCAGGCGTGCGCTGATATCGATGCCGGACGCCATGCCGGCGCGATCCGGCGACACCGCGCCGGTCGTGGTGTTGGTGGTCGGCGAATTGGTGAGACCGATGCCGATGCCGGCAATCAGCGTGCCGGGCAGCATGGTCAGCCAGGTGGCGCCCTCGAGCCCGGAGCCGATCCACATGGCGATGAACCCGATCCCCAATGTCAAAAGGCCGAGCGGGATGGCAGTCCGCGCTTGATAGCGCGCGCGCAGCCGCTCGGCGATCGGCGGCATCACCATGAAGGGCAGCGTGTAGACGAGCAGCAGCAGGCCGGTCGTCGTGCTGTCATAGCCAAGCACGCCCGAATAATAGATCGGCAGATAGATGATGAATGGCCAGTAGCTGAAATTCATGCCGATGGCGCCCATGATCGCGCCGGAAAACTGGCGGATGCGGAACACGGAGAAATCGAACATCGGATAGGGATTGACCCTCTCGGCGACAAGGAAAGCGATGAACGCAGCCACGGAGGCTGATATCACGCCGATGCGGGCGCTGGTCCCGAGATCCGCACCCTGCGTGATCAGATAGGAGAAGCCGAAGACAGAAGCCGACAGCGTCAGCATGCCGGCCCAGTCGAGTTTCTGGGCATTGTGATCGCGCGATTGCGTGACGCCGGCGCCGATAAAGGCGAGCGCCAGGATCGCCAGCGGCACGTGGATGAGGAACACCCATTGCCAGTTCGACAGCGCCACGATCAAGCCACCGATGGCGGGCCCGAAACCGAGCCCGATGCCTGAGACGACGCTCCAGGCGACGAAAGCCTTGCCGCGTTCGCGGCCGTCCTGGAACTGATGCGACAGCACGGCGACGCTGCAGGTCAGCATCGCGCCGCCGGCGAGACCTTGCAGGAAGCGGGCGGCGATCAGCAGCGCCGCACTCGGCGCTAGGCCGCACAGCAGCGAGGCGAGGCCGAAGGCGACGGTGGTGATCACCATCACGCTCTTGCGGCCGAAACGGTCGGCCAATGTCCCCGTCGCCATAAGCACCGTCGTGCAGGCGATGGTGTAGGCATTCATGATCCACTGCAAATCCCTAAAATTGGCGGCGAGCACGCTTTCCAGTTTCGGCAGGATCACCGGCACGCTGGAGATTTCGAGCCCGAACAAGAGCGACGCCAAGCACACGCCGGTGAGCGCGATGGTGTTTCGTTGAATTGGCATATCGATCTCTTTCCATCCGAGCAGGAGGCGCTCTTCAAACCGCGACCAGTTTGACATAGAGGAGACTTGACCATGAAAAAAGACTATGCTCGGCTATATCAGAAATGACAAAACGGAATGATTGGCCCAATGGAGTGCTGCGATGACCAGTCTTGATGTGGACGCCGTACGAACCTTCGTGATGGTGGCCGATCTGCAGAGCTTCACCCAGGCGGCATTGGCGCTGGGCAGCACGCAGGCGACGATCAGCGTCAAGCTGCGCCGTCTCGAGGAGAAGCTCGGCGCGCGATTGATCGAAAGAACGCCGCGCCGCGTCAGCCTGTCGGCACGAGGCGCCGTCTTCCTCCCCGCCGCGCGCGACTTCCTTGCCGCGCACGAGCGCGCCATGGCGGAGTTTGCGTCAGCACCATGCCGGCTTGCGCTCGGCTTTGTCGATCATGCCGCCGGTCCGGCGCTGTCCATTCTGATTGCCCAGCTCCATGCGCACGATCCATCGCTGACGCTCAGTTTGAGGATCGACACCAGCACGGTGCTCAAGGAAGCTTTCGATCACGGCGAGCTCGATGCAGTCATCGTGCACCGCGAAGGCGACAGCCGTCCTGGCCGGACCTTGTCGCGCAACCACTATGGCTGGTTCGCAGCACCTTCCTTCGAGTGGCAGCGCGGAACGCCGTTGCGCCTCGCGCTCTTAAGCACCGTGTGCAACTGTCCGGACCGCGTGCGGGCGGTCGAGGCGCTGGACAAAGCAGGCATCGCCTGGGAGGAGGCCTTCGTCGGCGGCGGCGGCGCGGCCGTCAACATTGCGATATCGGCGGGCTTTGCCGTTTCGGCGCTGGCTCACTGCGTCGCTCCGCCCGGCCTGATCGAGGTTGGCCGCAAACTTGGTCTTCCATCGCTTGACCCTTCCGAAGTGGTGCTGCATTCGCACAATCTGGCGCCGCGCGCGCGCGACGCGCTGCAGATGCTGGCGACCGCATTTCGCGAGTACAGTTCGCCGGTGGTATAGGCGAAGCTGCACCTGATCTGATTCCGCCGGAACGGGTCATGCTTTGGAGGAACCGAAATGACCGAGATCACCGTCCGCCCGCTGGCGCTGGCCGACCATGCCGACTGGCGGCGGCTGTGGACTGCCTACCTCACCTTCTACGAGACCAAGCTGCCGGACGAGGTCTACGACATCACCTGGAAACGACTGTTCACGGAAGGTGAATTCGAACCGAAGGGGTTTATCGCCACGCTTGACGGCAAGGCGGTCGGCCTGACCCATTATCTCTATCACCGCTCCGGCTGGTCGGAGAAAAACAACTGCTACCTGCAGGACCTGTTCGCCGACCCTGATGTGCGCGGCAAGGGCATCGGTGCGGCCCTCATTGAAGCGGTCAAGCAGGAAGCCGGCAAGATCGGCGTCAAGAACGTCTATTGGATGACCCACGAAACCAACGCCACAGCGCGCAAGCTCTACGACCATGTCGCGCGGCGGACAGGGTTTATCGAGTATGATCTGCTATGATGCGAGCGCGATCGAAATAACGCGGAAGGAGCCGAATGATCCGCTATGTCGGAATCCTGGATGGCAGTGACGGCGTTTGGGGAGTGCGGATGCCCGATCTCGCCGGCTGCCACGGGGCCGGCGCAAACCCGGCTGAAGCGATAGCCGATGCCGCGTCGGCTATGCGCGAATGGGCGGAAGCCCGCATCGCAAAGCACTTGCCCATGCCCAACCCACGTACTGTGGCAAATCTTCTGCAATCCGGCGAAATCGACAGTGCCCGTGGCGACTCCGCCGTGACCGTTCGGCATAGATAACGGCCAACCATGTTCCTCCCCTTCTTTCTCGAACTAAAGGCCGCGCGGGTTCCCGTTTCGCTCAGGGAATATCTGTCGCTGCTGGAAGGGCTGGAGGCCGGGCTGGTCGACTATGACGTCCAGGGTTTTTATTACCTCGCCCGCGCCGCGCTTGTGAAGGACGAACGCCATATCGACCGCTTCGACCAGGTGTTTGCGCATGTCTTCAATGGGATCGAGGCGCTCGCCGGACCGGATGCCGTCGATGTCGCCAACATCCCTGAGGAATGGCTGCGCCGGCTCGCCGAAAAGCACCTGACCGAGGAAGAGAAGAAACTGATCGAGGCGCTCGGCGGTTTCGACAAGCTGATGGAGACACTGAAGCAGCGGCTGGAGGAGCAGAAAGGCCGCCACCAGGGCGGCTCGAAATGGATTGGTACCGGCGGCACCTCGCCTTTCGGCGCCTATGGCTACAATCCCGAAGGCGTGCGCATCGGCCAGCATGAAAGCCGCAATCGCCGTGCGGTGAAAGTCTGGGACAAGCGCGAGTTCAAAAATTTCGACGACGCCGTCGAGCTCGGCACCCGCAACATCAAGGTGGCGCTGAAGCGCCTGCGCCGCTGGGTGCGCGAGGGTGCGGAGGAAGAGTTCGACCTGCCCGGCACCATCCATGCCACCGCCGAGCACGGCTATCTCGATGTGCAGACGCGACCCGAACGGCGCAACGCCGTGAAGCTCTTGATGTTCTTCGATGTTGGCGGCTCGATGGACGACCACATCAAAAGCGTCGAGGAGCTGTTTTCGGCCGCCCGCGCCGAATTCCGCCGGCTCGAATATTTTTACTTCCACAACTGCCTTTACGAGGGCGTCTGGAAGGACAACCGGCGCAGGCATGCCGAGGCCATCCCGACCTTCGATCTGCTTCACAAATACGGCCCCGACTACAAGGTGATCGTCGTCGGCGATGCCTCGATGAGCCCTTACGAGATCGCGCATCCCGGCGGTTCGGTCGAGCATTGGAACCCGGAAGCCGGCAGCGTCTGGCTTGGCCGCCTCATCCAGCAATGGCCGAATGCGGTCTGGCTGAACCCCGAAAACCAGAAAAACTGGGGCTTCACCCATTCGATCGCGATGATCCGCGATCTCTTCGGCGGCCGCATGTTCCCGCTGACGATGGGCGGGCTGGAAGCCGCGACCAAGCAGCTTTCACGCAAGCATTGATATGAGAGGAAAACCGATGACCTGCTTTCTTTGCCCGCAATGCGGCGTCCAGTTCGCGGCAACGCAGACCCCTCCAGAAAATTGCCCGATCTGCGAGGACGAGCGGCAATATGTGCGCTGGGAAGGCCAGGCCTGGATCACTGGGGAAGAACTCTCTGCCGGGCATAGGCTTGTGATGAAGGACGATGCCGGCGTTCTCGCTTTCGGCATCGAGCCGCGCTTTGCTATCGGCCAGCGGGCGCTGCTGGCGCAGACGCCGCACGGCAATGTGCTGTGGGATTGCATCTCGATGGTGAGCGACGAGGCGGTAGCCGAAATCAACCGTCGCGGCGGCCTGGCCGCGATCGCCATTTCGCACTGCCACTATTATTCGGTGATGGTCGAGTGGAGCGAGGCGTTTGGCGGCGTGCCGATCTATCTCCATGCCGACGACCGCCAGTGGATTATGCGGCCGCACAACGCCATCGTCAGCTGGGCGGGCGAGACGCTGGCCATAAACCCGTCGCTGACACTCGTGCGTTGCGGTGGCCATTTTGCCGGCGGCCAGGTGCTGCATTGGAAACGCGATGACGGTAACGCCCTGCTGTCCGGCGACATATTGCAGGTGACGCCGACGCGTCGCCATGTCAGCTTCATGTACAGCTATCCGAACTACATTCCGCTCAATGCGCCGGCCGTGCGACGCATCGCGGCGGCACTTGAGCCTTTCGAATTCGACGACATCTACGGCGCGTGGTGGCAGCAGAACATCATCGGCGACGCAAGAACGGCATTTCATGCGTCGATCGCCCGCTATCTTCAGGCGATTGGGTAGGAGCTCGGCTGAAAATGCGAGCAAAACACGTAACAAACGCCTATCTCTAAGCGAATATAGCTTGCAACCAACAACAAGCCGCCAAGGCTGAGGAGATCAAATGGACACCCACACCTACCCTGTCACGCGCACCGACGCCGAATGGCGCGCCCGCCTGACGCCCGAGCAATATGCGGTCATGCGCGGCCATGGCACCGAACGGCCCGGAAGCTGCGCGCTGCTCTACGAAAAGCGCGCCGGCACCTTTTCCTGTGTCGGCTGCGACCAGCCGCTGTTCGAATCCAAGCTCAAGTTCGAGAGCGGCACCGGCTGGCCGAGCTTCAATGATCCGGTGCCCGGTTCGGTCGAAAACACCGTCGACCGCAGCTACGGCATGGTCCGCACCGAATGCCACTGCGCCCGCTGCGGCAGCCATCTCGGCCATGTCTTCGAGGACGGCCCGCCGCCGACCGGCCTGCGCTATTGCATCAACGGCGTGGCGCTGAAATTCGAGCCGGCGGCTTAAGCCGCGGCTTGACCACCATCTTCAAAGGGCGGCTTCGGCCGCCCTTTTTCGTGTGAATCTTCTCAGACAACCACCACCAGGATCAGCCAAAGCGTAGCCCCGAGCGTCATCAACGAAGCCTTGGCGCCACTGGATTTTTCCGTGGTTCGCCAGACGGCAAAGGTCAGAAAGATGTTGTAGGGCACGGGCGCGAAATGCACCGCCAGGACGACGGCGAGCGGCAGCTTCAAGCCGAGCAGAATGAGCGCGGCCACCGACGAGGTGATGTTGATCGCCGTGCCGACAAGGACTAGATCGCGCCAGAACAACCGCTCGACCGGAACCGCGCCTTGCCAGCGCGAGCCGAAGAAGGATCCGATGCTTTGCACCAACACCTAATAGCTATCCCTCTCTCAGCACGTCGGTGACGGCGCGCTCGAAGCGCGAGCATTCCGTCACCAGCCAGTCGGCCATGGCCGGCCAGTTGTCCTCGGCATAGCAGTTCACCCGCCACATCGAATTGATGCCGAGGGCCTCGCAGCTCTGCTCCGGCCTGAGCTTCAGCCTGTCTTCGATTGCCGGTTGGAACGGCTTCAGCCGCGACCAGACCCCGGTCGCGCCGAACTTCTCGTTACGGCCGAAAAAGACGCCAACTTGGCTTTGCGCCGGCGCGACATACATGGACAGGACCAGAGCGAAGTCGGGCAGCCCGCGCTGCCAGAACCAGGGTCCGCGCCGCGCCATGGAAGCGCGTTCCTCCGGATGCCGTTCGGCGAACAGCGCCCAGAAGCTGCGTTGGCGGAATTCAGAGGCGCGGCGGGCGCCGAAGTCGAATTCGCTCATGGTTCGATGCCCGTTCCAGCATCATTCCTTGGCCCGAGACTGTTTCGAAATTCGCTCTGGCGATATCAGCCGGAGTAGAATTTCCAGACAGCCTTACACCATGCCGAGCGCGGCCTTGTAGAGATCGAGGATGGTTTCCTCTTCCTGGCGCTCGGCCTGGTCCTTCTTGCGCAGCCGGATGATCGACCGCATCGCCTTGGTGTCGAAGCCGGTGCCCTTGGCCTCGGCGAACACTTCCTTGATGTCGTCGGCGATGGTCTTCTTTTCTTCCTCGAGCCGCTCGATGCGCTCGATGAAGGCGCGCAACTGGCCGGCGGCAACAGTCTGGCTGGTATCTGTGATGTCGTCGGCCATGTTTTTTCTCCGCTACTTTTTAAGCACCGCGATTCTGGCGCGGTAAATTGGGAGCGGGTTCGATGCCCGAGCAGGCGCGGCGGGTCAAGCCATTATCGATGCTCCATCAACGGCTGCTGCCAGCCGTCCCCAGTGTGATGGATCCGCGCGTCAGCCAAACGCGATCAACAGATCCTTCGCATCGATCTGATCGCCGGCCTTGACCAGCACTTCGGCCACTGTGCCGTCGCGCTCGGCATGCAGGGCCGTCTCCATCTTCATGGCTTCGATCGACAACAGCACGTCGCCGGCCTTGACCGCTTGGCCGGCGGCAACCGAAAGGGCGGAGACCACGCCCGGCATCGGCGCGCCGACATGCGCCTCGTTGCCGGGCTCGGCCTTGCGCCGAGCCTTGGCCGCCGAGGCGCCATGCGCCCTGTCCGGCACCCGGACACGGCGCGGCTGGCCGTTGAGCTCGAAGAACACGGTGACCATGCCCTTCTCATCGACGTCGCCGATCGCAAGGCAGCGCACCACAAGCGTCTTGCCTTTCTCGATGTCCAGGAAGATCTCGTCTTCCGACTTCATGCCGTAGAAATAGGTAGGCGTCGGCAGCACACTGACCGGCCCGTAGGTTTCCTGCGCGGCGGCGAAGTCGGTGAACACCTTCGGATACATCAGCCAGGAGGCGAATTCGTACTCCGAGAGCTTGCGCTCCAGCTTCTGCTCGATCTCCTTGCGGCTGGCCTTGAGGTCGGCTGGCTTGAGCAGCGAGCCCGGGCGCTCGGTGATCGGCTTGCTTTCCTTCAGTGCCTTCTTCTGCAGCTTCGCAGGCCAGCCGCCGGGCGACTGGCCGAGATCGCCGCGCAGCATCGAGACGACCGAGTCCGGGAAGGCGATGTCCTTGGCCGGGTTTTCGACGTCGGCAACCGTTAGATCCTGGCTCACCATCATCAGCGCCATGTCGCCGACCACCTTGGACGACGGCGTCACCTTGACGATGTCACCGAACATCAAATTGACGTCGTGATAGGCTTGTGCCACCTCGTGCCAACGCGTTTCCAGCCCGAGCGAACGCGCCTGCTCCTTGAGATTGGTGAACTGGCCGCCCGGCATTTCGTGCAGATAGACTTCCGAGGCTGGCCCCTTGAGATCGCTTTCGAAGGCCGCATACTGGTTGCGCACCGCTTCCCAGTAGAAGGAGATGTTGCGGATCCATTGCGGATCGAGGCCGGGATCGCGCTCGGTTCCCTTCAGCGCCTCGACGATCGAGCCCAGGCAAGGCTGCGAGGTGTTGCCGGAGAAGGAATCCATCGCCGCGTCGATGGCGTCGACGCCACTTTCCACGCCCGCCAGCACCGTCGCCGCCGACAGGCCTGACGTGTCGTGGGTGTGGAAATGGATCGGCAGGTCGGTGGCTTCGCGCAGCGCCTTGAACAGCACGCGGGCGGCGGCAGGCTTCAAAAGCCCGGCCATGTCCTTGACGGCGATGATATGGGCGCCGGCTGCCTGCAATTCTTTCGCCAACCCGACATAGTATTTAAGGTCGTATTTGGCGCGCGCCGGATCGAGGATGTCGCCGGTGTAGCAGATCGCCGCTTCGACCAGCTTGCCCTCCGCGCCCACCGCGTCCATGGCGACGCGCATATTCTCGACCCAGTTCAGGCAGTCGAAGACGCGGAACAGGTCGACCCCGCCGGCCGCTGCCTGGCTGACGAAATGTTGCACGACATTGTCGGGATAGTTGGTGTAGCCGACGCCATTGGCGCCGCGCAGAAGCATCTGCAGCAAAAGGTTGGGGGCCGCTTCGCGCACTTTGCTCAACCGCTCCCACGGATCCTCGGTGAGGAAGCGCATGGCGACGTCGAAAGTGGCGCCGCCCCAGCATTCCAGCGACAGCAGCCGCGGCAGCGCGCGCGCATAGGTACCGGCAATGCCGGCAATGTCATGCGTGCGCATGCGGGTGGCGAGCAGCGACTGGTGACCGTCGCGCATCGTCGTGTCGGTGACAAGCACCTCTTTTTGCTCACGCATCCAGGCAGCGAATTTCTCCGGCCCCAACGCGTCTAGCTTCTGCTTGCTGCCATCAGGCACATTGCCGTTGAGATAGGGCACGACAGGCGCTGCCGCATCGGTCTTGGGCATCGGTCGGCCGCGGGTTTCGGGATGGCCGTTGACGCTGACGTCGGCCAGATAGTTGAGCAGCTTGGTGGCGCGGTCCTGCCGCTTCACCTGCGCGAACAGCTCCGGCGTCGTGTCGATGAACCTGGTCGTGTAGGAATTGTCGGCGAAGCGCGGGTGGTTGATGATTGCCTCGAGGAAGGTGAGGTTGGTGGCCACGCCGCGGATGCGGAACTCGCGCAGGGCCCGGTTCATGCGGGCGATCGCCTCGGCCGGTGTCGGGGCCCAGGCAGTCACCTTCTCCAGCAGCGGATCGTAGAAGCGGGTGATGACCGCGCCCGAATAGGCGGTGCCGCCGTCGAGGCGGATGCCGAAACCGGCGGCTTCGCGATAAGCGGTGATGCGGCCGTAGTCCGGAATGAAACTATTCTCCGGATCCTCGGTCGTAATGCGGCACTGCAGCGCGTGACCGTTCAGCCTGATGTCGGCCTGCGCCGGCACGCCCGACTCTTTCGTGCCGATGGCAAAGCCGTCCAGTATGTGGATCTGCGCCTTGACGATGTCGATGCCGGTCACCTGCTCGGTGACGGTGTGCTCGACCTGGATGCGCGGATTGACCTCGATGAAGTAGAATTTGCCGGTGTCGGCGTCCTGCAGAAATTCCACCGTACCGGCGCCGATATAGCTGGTCTCGCGCGCGATCTTGAGCGCATAGCCGCAAAGCTCCTGGCGCAATGCCTCGCTGAGATAGGGCGCCGGCGCCCGTTCGACGACCTTCTGGTTGCGGCGCTGGATCGAGCAGTCGCGCTCGAACAGATGTACAGCGTTGCCATGCGTGTCGCCGAGCACCTGGACCTCGACATGGCGAGCGCGCTCGATCAGCTTTTCGAGATAGACCTCGTCCTTGCCGAAGGCGGCCTTGGCCTCGCGCTTGCCTTCCATCACCTCGCGGGCGAGGTCGGCTTCCGCGCGGATGGCGCGCATGCCGCGCCCGCCGCCGCCCCATGATGCCTTGAGCATCACCGGATAGCCGACTGTCTTGGCGAGCTGCTTGACTGCTTCCATGTCGTCCGGCAGCGGTTCGGTTGCCGGCACCACCGGCACGCCGACCTCAATGGCCAGATTGCGCGCGGCGACCTTGTTGCCGAGCCGGCGCATCGTGTCGGGCTTCGGCCCTATGAAAGTGATGCCGGCCTCGGCGCAGGCATCTGCGAATTCAGGGCTTTCCGACAGGAGGCCATAGCCCGGGTGGATGGCGTCGGCGCCGGACAGTCTGGCGACCCGGATCACTTCCTCGATCGACAGATAGCTTTCGATCGGCCCCATGTCCCTGGCCAGATGCGGCCCGCGCCCGACCTGGTAGCTTTCATCGGCCTTGAACCGATGAAGCGAATATTTGTCCTCCTCGGCCCAGATCGCCACGGTTTTGAGGCCGAGCTCGTTGGCCGCGCGAAAGACGCGGATGGCAATTTCGGACCGGTTGGCGACGAGGATCTTCGTGATGGCCAAGGAAGCAGGCTCCGGACAGGGTGGGGCAGAGGCATGATTAACGCGAAAATGCTGCAGTGCAACCAAAATCGGGGAGAGGTTAAACCGATTTAAATGCGATTCTAGCACCACCGATCGAAAAGATACGTGCGATTGGCGTCGCGAGGTGACGCTAATTGTCGTGCCCGCACAAATTCGACCCGGCTAGCGGCTTGTCCAGCCACCCTCGCTGCGCCCTGTCACCAAAGAAAAATGCCCGGCGCGAGCGCCGGGCATTCCATAGAGCTGTGTTCCGAATTACGACTTCGGGAACCAGGAGATCTTGCCGTCCGGACCCTTCTTCCATTCGTACATGATGTAGCCCGGGAGCTTCGGATCGCCCTTCGCGTCATAGGCGAGATCGCCCAGAACGGTCTTGAACGGGCCCTTCTCGTGCAGCGCCTTGGCCACTTCCACGGGGTCGTTCGACTTGGCCACGGCAGCAGCCTCGGCGATCACCTGCATGGCGGCGTAGGAGTAGAGAGTGTACGCTTCCGGCTCGAAGCCCTGAGCGCGGAACTTCTCGACCAGTGCCTTGTTCTCGGGGATCAGCCGCGGATCCGGACCGAAGGTGTTGAGCGTACCGATAACCGCATCGCCGGCGATCGCAGCCAGCTCGTCGGTCACGATGCCGTCGCCTGACATCAGGGTAGCCTTGAGGCCCTGGTCCGCCGACTGGCGGATGATCAGGCCGGCTTCGGTGTGCAGGCCGCCCCAATAGATCAAGGTGACGCCAGCGTCCTTCATCTTGGCGATCAGCGCCGAGAAGTCCTTGTCGCCGACATTGACGCCTTCATACATGACTTCGGTCAGACCGGCTGCGTTCATCGCCTTCTTGGTCTCGTCGGCAAGGCCCTGACCATAGGGGGTCTTGTCGTGGATGACGGCAACCTTGGCGTCCTTGAAGTTGGTCGCGATATAGCCGCCGGCGATGCCGCCCTGCTGGTCATCGCGTCCGCAGGTGCGGAACACGTTCCACAGGCCGCGCTCGGTGAATTTCGGGTTGGTCGCCGCAGGCGTCACTTCGACGATGTTGTTGTCGACGTAGACTTCCTGCGAAACCGGGATCGAGACGCCCGAGTTGAAGTGGCCGATCACGAACTTCACGCCGTCGCCGACGAACTTGTTGCCGACCGAAATGCCCTGCTTCGGATCGGAGACGTCGTCGCCGACTTCGAGCTTGATCTGCTCGCCGTTCATGCCGCCTGCGGCGTTGATGTCGGCAACGGCCGCTTCCGCACCCTTCTGCAACTGCGCACCGAAGGCCGCATTCGGACCGGTGATCGGACCTGCGACGCCGACGATAACGTCAGCCCATGCATTGCCACCGAACGCGACAAGCGCGGTCAGGGCAACGGCGGACAAAAGTGATTTCTTCATTTAAACGCTCCCATTTACGAGGTGGGCGTGGATGAAACTTTCATGCGATGCCCACCCTTATCGCAGAAAGCGTACTTTGCCGATTTTCAGGCCCTTGTCACGCCGATTCATCCCCGGAACGGCGTTAATGATGAACGTCAACCTTTCGGTTTCCAGCTTAAGATCGAAGCCCGTTCGTAAAGCCAATTATACTGCGTCACCATCTGGTTCGTACGCGTGTATTGAAAGCCGACAAATCCCAATATCATGAGCACGATTGTGTCCACGACATAGTATTGCAGCGAAAACATCGTGCCGCCGAACAAGGCATGATGGATGAACCTGATGCCTATGCCGAGACCCAGCAGATAGGCGAACAGCGCCGGCAGGCTGCGCCATGTCTGGGCGCTGGCCTTGCCGGTCATCCATGCCGCCCAGCCGCCGAGCAGACAGGTGACGAAGAAGAACTGCCAGATGGAAGGTTCCTCGTGAAGAATGCCTTGCATGATGAAGACTCCCTAGCATGATCCCGAAAAGTTGCAGACTTTTCGGACAAAGGTCATGCGACAAACAAACAAGTTGGAGCGGAATACCGTATGCATACATTCCGCTCCAAAATCAGTGATGGCCGCCTTCGAGATAGGCCGCCCGCACTTCCGGATTGGCGAGCAATTCCTTGCCTGTGCCGCTCATGGTCACGTTGCCGTTGACCATGACATAGCCGCGCGTGGCGAGTTTGAGCGCGCCGAAGGCGTTCTGCTCGACCAGGAACACGGTCAGCCCTTGCGTGCGGTTCAGTTCGCGGATGGCATCGAAGATCTGCTTGACGATCAGCGGCGCCAGACCCAGCGACGGCTCGTCGAGCAGCAGCAGCTTCGGCCGCGCCATCAGCGCACGTCCGATCGACAGCATCTGCTGCTCGCCGCCCGACAGCGTGCCGCCGCGCTGGGCAATGCGCTCCTTGAGGCGCGGGAACAGCGCGAACACCTTCTCAGCATCTTCGTCATAGTGCTTGAGATTGTCGAGACCGGCGCCCATCTGCAGGTTTTCCATCACCGTCATGCGCGGGAAAATGCGCCTGCCTTCCGGCGACTGCGCAATGCGCATGCGGGCGATCTCGTGCGTCGGCATCTGGGTGATGTCGGTGCCGGCGAAAGTGATTGAGCCGGCACGGGCGCGCGGCGCACCGAAGATGGTCATCATCAGCGTCGACTTGCCGGCACCGTTCGCACCAATCAGCGCGACGATCTCGCCCTGGTTGACGTGGACATCGACGCCGTTCAGCGCCTTGATGTTGCCGTAGTAGGTCTCGACGCCCTTGATGTCGAGGAGCGTTGTCTCGGCCATCACTTACGCCCTCCGCGCGGCTTGCCTGTCGGGGATCTGGTGGCCGCCGGCTTGGACTTGGCCGTTAGACGCTCGGACGGTGCTCTTGGCGCGGAGTTGGCTCTTGTATCGTATTGGGTGGCCTTTGAAGCTCCCTTCGACACTGTGACCCGCTCGCCCTGGCTGTGGCCGATCGTGTCGCTTACCGGGCCGGCGAGATAGGAAGACGATGTGCCTGGTCCGTGAGCCGAATCCGGCCCGATGTCCAGCTGCTCGATGACGTCTTCATCGCCGACCTCGGTCAGCACCGTCTCGACCTCCTCGTCGTCGACGCCGAGATAGGCGGCGATGACGCGCGGGTCGGTACGCACCGATTGCGGGCTGCCGTCGGAAATCTTGCGGCCATATTCAAGCACCACGACATGGTCGGAAATCTGCATGACCACCGACATGTCATGTTCGATCAGCAGGATCGAGGTACTGCTCTTGATGTCCATCAGCAGCGAATTCAGCGCAGCCGACTCCTTCGGATTGAGACCGGCCGCAGGCTCGTCGAGGCACAGAAGTTCGGGCCCTGTGCACATGGCGCGCGCAATCTCGAGGCGCCGCTGCGCGCCATAGGGCAGGTCGCCGGCCGGATCGTCGGCGCGATCGACAAGGTCGGCCTTCTCCAGCCAGTGCTTGGCAAGCTCCACCGATTCAGCCGAGGCTCTGCGGTAGCCGCCGATCCCGAACAGGCCCAGGATCGTGTAGCCGGATGCCTTCATCAGCTTGTTGTGCTGGGCAACCAGCAGATTCTCCAGCAGCGTCATGCCCGAGAACAGGCGGATGTTCTGGAAGGTGCGCGCCACCTTGGCGCGCGCAGGGATCTCATGATTGGGCAGCCGTTCGAGCAGGAAGCTCGAGCCGTCGGCCCGGTTGAGCGTAATCATGCCTTCCGACGGCTTGTAGAAGCCGGTGATGCAATTGAAGACGGTGGTCTTGCCGGCGCCATTGGGTCCGATCAGAGCGGTGATCTCGCCGCGCTTGGCCTGGAACGACAGGTCGCCGATGGCGATCAGGCCGCCGAACTTCATCGAAAGATGCTCGACCTGGAGGATGGCGTCTTTCATACCCGGATTGGTCTTCTGAATGGAGGTCGCGCTCATCAGCCGTGCCCTTCCTTGGTGAAGGAGGAGGAGACCGCTTTTCGTTCACTGAGGAAGGCCGTCGGTTCACGGCTGCCGACAAAGCCGCGCGGCTTCCACAGCATGACGATGACCATCGCCATGCCGAACAAAAGCATGCGGTAAAGCTCCGGGGTGAAATCTTTTCCGAAGACACTTTTCAGGAAATCGAGTTCGCGCAGTGCCTCGGTGCCGCCGATCATCACCAGCGCGGCGACCGCGATGCCGACCAGCGAGCCCATGCCGCCGAGCACCACTATGGCCAGGATGATCGCCGATTCCAGGAAGACGAAGGATTCAGGGCTGACGAAGCCTTGCCGTGCGGCGAAGAAGGCGCCGGCAAAACCGCCGAACATGGCGCCGGTGGCAAAGGCGGTGAGCTTGGTGGTGGTGGTGTTGATGCCAAGCGAGCGGCAGGCAATCTCGTCCTCGCGCAGCGCCTCCCAGGCGCGGCCGACAGGCATGCGCCTGAGCCTGATGGTGACGAAGGCGGTCAGCAGCGCCAGCCCGAGAATCAGATAGTAGAGGAAGATCTTGTAGTAGGCGCTCGACTGGGCAATGTGCAGCACCTTGCCGATATAGTTCGGGTCGGTCGAATTAAACGTCATCAGGCCGAAGAAGGTGACCTTCGGGATGCCGGAGATGCCGGCCGAGCCGTTGGTGACTTCACGCCAGTTGATCAGCACCAGGCGGATGATCTCGCCGAAGGCCAGCGTCACGATCGCCAGGTAATCGCCACGAAGCCTGAGCACCGGAAAGCCGAGCATAACGCCCCAGAAGGCGGCCATGGCGCCGGCGGCGGGCAGCAGGATCCAGAACGACAGGCCGTATTGCGAACCGAGCAACGCATAGGCATAGGCGCCGACCGCGTAAAAGGCGACGTAGCCGAGATCGAGCAGGCCGGCGAGGCCGACGACGATGTTCAGCCCCCAGGCCAGCATCACATAGATCAGGATCTGGATGCCGAAATTGTCGACCCACTTCAACGAGCCCTGCAGGCCGCCGGTTATCGACCACGCGTAGATCGACAGCACCACGACGACGAGGATCGGGTATAGCACCAGCGCCGCAATCCCGAGCTTGGTGAAATTGGCGTGGATGAAGGAGCGGAAATAGAAGATCACGCAAGCGAGCGCGTAAATGACGGCCAATGCGCGCAGGAACTGAAGGTAGCCGGCCAGATCGGGTCCCACCAACACCGGCAGGGCGCTGCCGAACGCAACCAGGACAACCGCCAGCACGACGGCGACGATGAAGGCCGGAAGCAGGAAGAAGCGCGACGCGACGCTCGCCGGCAACAGGCCGGTGGCGACATTGGTGATCTTCTGATTGGCCATGAACGGCTGGCCATATGCAATGTAGAAGAAGCGGCCAAGCATGGTCAGCACGACCACGGTGATGAGCAGCAACCAGCGCTGCACCAGGATCAACTGGTTGCTGATGTTCTGGTCGGTCTTCAGGCCGATGAAGAGAATGAACAACCCCAGCGAGATGGCGCCGGCATAGAACGCTTCGCGCAATGCACGCTGCACGGGGGAGGCGACGGTGTCGCGCTCCGAGGATACGGAAACCGCCATTGTCTCAGACCTTTTCGACTTCTGGCCGGCCCAAAATGCCGGAAGGCAGGAAGATCAGCACGATCGCCAGGATCGAGAACGCCGCGACGTCCTTGTAGTCGATCGAGAAATACGCCGACCACATGCTCTCGATGAAGCCGATCAAAAGCCCGCCAAGCACCGCGCCCGGCAGAGACCCGATGCCGCCGAGAACGGCCGCAGTGAAGGCCTTGACCCCCGGCACAAAGCCGTCGGAAAAGGCGATGACGCCGTAATACATCAGGAATAACGTGCCCGCGACGGCCGCAAGCGCTGCACCCATGATGAAGGTGATCGAGATCGTACGGTCGACATCGACGCCGAGCAGCGCCGCCATCTTGCGGTCCTGCTCGCACGCCCTTTGCGCCCGGCCGAGGGAAGTCCTGTTGACCAGGTACCAGAACAGCGCCAGCAGCAGGGCGGTGACGACGACGATGATGATCTGCTTCAGCGACACGCTGATGCCGTTGATGTTGTAGACTTGGCTGACCATCGGCGGGATCGGCTTGTTGCGCGGACCCTGCGTCACCTGGATGAAGTTCGACAGCGCGATCGACATGCCGATCGCGGTGATCAGCGGCGCCAGCCGGAACGAACCGCGCAGCGGCCGGTAGGCCACCTTCTCGATCGTCCAGTTGTAGAGGCTGGTGAGCAGCATCGCCACGATCATCATGATCAGCAGCGCCAGGACGACCGGGACCGAATAGAACAAGGAGCCGAGGATGAGGAAGACAACGAGGGCGGCGAATGCCCCGACCATGAAAATGTCGCCGTGGGCGAAGTTGATCATGCCGATGATGCCGTAGACCATCGTGTAGCCGATTGCGATCAGCCCATAGATCGATCCCAGCGTCAGCCCATTGATAAGCTGCTGGACAAAGTACTGCATGTGTACATGGCTCCCCTGGAATGTCGCCCATGCAGACGCATTCCTTTTCGTATTTCCCCTAGTCGTAAAGTTTCGAGCCCGGATTGCAACGTGATTTTTCAAACGTCGAGCGTGTTTTGCCGGCACGCCTTCCGATTGCCCGTTTTTTTGCTCCCGACCCCTGGACTATCGCGGACCCTATCATTGGCATAACGCAATGTCTTTGACGATTCAGCCGGACCAGCGACCTCATTTCGAAGAAATCCCGGTCAAAATTAGGTGATGAGACGAATCTTTGCGTTGTTGGCGGGCTTCGTTTTTTAGCCACATTCCGTACTGACCAGCTGCAACATGGGTTACTTCCGACTATGGCGGTGGATGCCTCGCCCAACGCGCTAACCTTTCGCTGACTGGTTTCGCCAAGAGGTCCCGCCCTGGGTCCAAGTCCTGGTCTCGGTGGATGATCGGCAGCCTACCGTATCACTTAACCACAAAACCGTGCGCGAACGGATCGCGGTCGTCGATGAAGATGGTGTTCAGGCCGGTCATCCGCGCCCAGCCGCCGATCGAGGGAATGATGGCCGGCTTGCCGGCAACAGTGACGTCCCTCTCGACCTTGCCCTTGAACAGCGAGCCGATGATCGATTCGTGGACAAAACTGTCGCCGGCCTTGAGCTTGCCCTTGGCATGGAGCTGCGCCATGCGCGCCGAGGTGCCGGTGCCGCAAGGTGAGCGGTCGATCGCCTTGTCGCCATAGAAGACCGCGTTGCGCGTATCCGCGCCCGCCACTGTCGGCTCGCCGGTCCACAGCATGTGGGACAGCCGGTTGATGCCGGGGTTTTCCGGATGCACGAACGAGTACTTCTCGTTGAGCCGCTGCCGCACCACAGGGCTCCAGGCGACGAAATCGCCGGCGGAATAATCAGCCATGTCGCGAAAATTCGCCTGCGGCTCGACGATTGCGTAGAAATTGCCGCCATAGGCGACATCGACGGTGATCTCGCCAAGCTGCGGGCAGTCGACCGTCAGTCCCTCGGCATAAAGGAAGGACGGTACATTGGTGATGCGCACCTCCTCGACATAGTCGCCGACTTGCTTGTATTCGGCGATAACCAGCCCGGCCGGTGTGTCGAGCCGGAGCACGCCGGGTGTCTTCGGCTTGATCAGCCCATGTTCAATGGCCATCGTCACCGTGCCGATCGTGCCGTGGCCGCACATCGGCAGGCAGCCCGACGTCTCGATGAACAGGATGGCTATGTCGCAATCCTCGCGCGTCGGCGGATAGAGGATCGAGCCCGACATGACATCGTGGCCGCGCGGCTCGAACATCAGCCCGGTGCGGATCCAGTCATACTCCGCCAGGAAATGCGCCCGCCGCTCCATCATCGTCGACCCCTCGAGCAAGGGACCGCCGCCGGCGACCAGCCGCACCGGATTGCCGCAGGTATGGCCGTCGATGCAAAAGAAGGATTTTTTGGCCATGATTTCCTCGAACTCAAAACCGTTGCGGGCTGAAGGGAGCAAGATCGATCGGCGAAGTCTGCCCGAGAACAAGATCGCGGATCAAGCGGCCGGTGGCCGCCGCCTGGGTCAGGCCGAGATGGCCATGGCCGAAGGCGTAGACAACGTTGGGCGCGGTTCGCGCCGTGCCGATCACCGGCAGCGAATCCGGCAGCGACGGGCGATAGCCCATCCATTCGCGGCCACCTGACGCGTCCAGCCCCGGAAGGAACTGTCTGGCTTTTTCCAGCATGGCCTTCGAGCGCGCAAAATTCGGCGGCCGGTCGAGACCGCCCAACTCGACGGCGCCGCCGACGCGCAAGCCCGTGTCGAGTGGCGTGATGACGAAGCCATGGCCGGAAAAGATCAGCATCCGCTGCACGTCGAAAGCGGTCTTCGGCAGTGTGGTGTTGTAGCCGCGCTCGGTTTCGAGCGGGATGGTGTCGCCAAGCGCCTTCGCCAGCCGATGCGACCATGCCCCGGCGGCCACGACAAGATGTCTTGCCTGCCTGGTCGTGCCGTCGGTCAGCGCCAGCGTCGCGCCATCAGGATTGGCGGCGACGCGCTCTATGCGCGCCTTTTCGAAACGCGCGCCCAACCCTTCGGCATAGGCCCACACCCCCTTGCCGAGCAGTTTCGGATCGGCGACGGTCTTCCAGCCCGGCACGAAGGTGCCCTTGATGAAGCGCGGCGACAGTCCCGGCTGCAGCCGCGCCAGTTCGTCGCCTTCGACATGGCGAAAGCCGATGCCGAAGCGCTCGCGCGCCGCCCAGCCCGGCAGCCCGGCCTGAAATTCGGCCTCGCTTTCATAAAGCTCCAGCGAGCCGTCCTCGCGCAGCATCAGCCGCGTGCCGGAACGGTCGAGCAGGCCCATCCATTCAGCCTCGGCGAGCTTCATCATGCCTGCCTGAGCAGCAAGGCTCGCCTCATATTTTTCTGGTGCGCCAGCGCGCCAGAAGCGCAACAGCCAAGGCAACAGCTTCGGCAAGTAGGCCGGCGGGATGCTGAGTGGCCCGAGCGGATCGGCAAGCCATTTCGGCAAGTGCCGCATCATGCCCTTATGCGCCAGCGGCAGCACGTCGGAGAAGGCGAAGGCGGCGGCATTGCCGGAGCTCGTCTCCTCGCAGATGCCGGTGCGGTCGAAGACCGTGACGCTGCGCCCGGCCTCGGCCAGCATGGCCGCCGCGCAGATGCCGACAATGCCGCCACCGACAATGGCGATATCTACCCCTTCTCCCCGTTCACGGGGGTGAGGAGTGGTCCGCGAAGCGGTGGAAAAGCCGACTGCTTGGCTTTCCGAACGACGAACGCCCGGAGCGCCAGCGAAGGGCTGCGGGGCCCGAAGGGCGGATGAGGGGCGGCGGCCCTCCTCTGTGTCCCTGGAATTTCCTTGCACGTCGGCGCTGCCCCTCATCTGGCTGCCGCCATCTTCTCCCCGTGCACGTGCACGGGGAGAAGAAAGCCTTCAGAACTGCGGCAGCTTCGGCCGTACCGCCAGCGCGTCCTTGACGATCTTCTCGACCGCTTTGCGGCGCTCGCCCGACAGCGGCTGGCGCGGCATGCGCACGCGGTCATTTGTGTCGATCGCGAGCACTTCGGCAAGCTTGATGTTTTGGACCAGATAGGTCGAGACATCGAGATCGAGCAGCGGCCGGAACCAGCGGTAGATCGAAAGCGCCTCCTCGCGGCGGCCCTGCTTCATCAGCTGGTAGATGGCGACGGTCTCGCGCGGGAAGGCGACGACCAGACCCGCCACCCAGCCGATGGCGCCCACCGACAGCGCCTCGAAGGCGAGATTGTCGACGCCGGTGAACAGATCGTAGCGGTCGCCGAAGCGGTTGATGATCTCTGTCGAGCGGCGGATGTCGTCGGAGGACTCCTTGATGGCGACGAAGCGCTTGTCGGCGGCCAGTTCCTCCATCTGGTCGACGGTGACGTCGACGCGGTAGGCGAGGCGGTTGGAGTAGATCATCACCGGCAGGTCGCCGGCCTGAGCGACGGCGCGCAAGGCGGCGACCGTCTCTTCCGGGTTGGTGTGATAGATCGGGCTCGGTACCACCATCAGCCCGTTGGCGCCTTCCCGGCTCGCGCGCTTTGCGATGTTCGCCGCCTCGCGGGTGCCTGCCTCGTTGACGGTCAGCAGAACCGGCTTGCTGCCGGCAACTTTCTGGGCAGTCTTCAGCACCTCGATTTTTTCGTCATGCGACAGCATCGGGCCTTCGCCGAGCGAACCACAGACGATGATGCCGTCGCAACCGGCATCCATCTGCAACGCAAAGCAGCGCTCCATCTCGGCATGGTCGAGGCGGTCGTCTTCGGTGAATTTGGTCGTGACGGCGGGGAAAACTCCGGCCCACATGATCGTCTCTCCATCTGATATATCAGCCGTATATCTGTCGGAAAACCGGCTGTCAATGCGGAATCCGCTGTGATATATGGAAGATATATCAGGAGCCCACCTTTGATATCCAGTGAGACAGCATACCCCGAGCCGGCCGCCGCCAAGGCCTACCATGTACTCGAGCATATGATCGTGACGTTGGAACTGGCGCCGGCGAGCTTTGTCACCGAAGGCGCCCTCATCGAGAAGCTGGCGCTAGGACGCACGCCGGTGCGCGAAGCGATCCAGCGCCTCGCCTGGGAAGGACTGCTGGATGTCAGGCCACGCGCCGGCATCGCCATTGCCCCGCTTCATCCCGGCGACTGGCTGCGCGTGCTGGATGCCAGGCGCGGCGTCGAGGTGGTGCTGGCGCGCTCGGCCGCCCGCTTCGTCACCCGCGAGGCCGCCGACCTGTTTCATGAGGCAGCCCTTGCCATGCAGAAGGCCGTCATCTCGGGCAATGTGCTGGCCTTCATCCAGGCCGACAAGGCGCTCGACGAGGCCTTGGCGATGGCCGCCGACAACCCGTTTGCGGCCCGTCTGGCCGCGCCCCTGCAGACCCACAGCCGCCGCTTCTGGTTCCGCTACAAGGCCGACACAGGACTGGCCGAATCGGCTGAGCACCACGTCGCGCTAATCCGCTCGATCCTGGCTGGTGACGAAGAGGCTGCCGCCAAGGACGCCAAACGCCTTATGGCACTGCTGCGCGGCCATGCCGAAGTGGCCGCCACACGCTGAACTCCGTCTTTGCTCCAGACTTCCGACCGGTCTTTTATCAGGTGCCCGGCAAGACTGCTGCCATAGCCGCCCCGTCCCAGCCTTCGCCAGCCGTGATGATGCAGCTTTGGCCGTGTGTGTCGGTGGCCAGGATGGTCCAGGTGCCCTGGTCGGAGACGAATATCTCAAGCACCACATTTGGGTTCACCAGGCCACGTGCGGCTTGGCTTTCGTGGAACTTCTCGCCGAGCGCCTTGACCAGGTCGGTCCGCGCCGCGCATTGATCGGCTTTGGCCTCGGCGATGCCGGACATCGCGAACACCGCAAAGAATATCGCCGCCACAAGACGTCGTGTCATCTGACACCTCCTTGCGCCAGACGAGAACCCCGGCTGCAACCGGCGCTATTTTGATGGCCTGCACCACGGCAGGAATGCAATTTAAGGCAGATGACAGGCTCTTGGTTCCATCGCTTTAACGTGATGGCCAATGTCGGTTTCGTACAAAGAAAGGCCCGGGACGTTGAACCCGGGCCTTCTTGCCGATCTTCGAAATCGTCCGGTCAGTTCATCGTCGGGATGACGAACTCGGCACCGTCCTTGACGCCGGAGGGCCAGCGCGAGGTCACCGTCTTGGTCTTGGTGTAGAAGCGGAACGCGTCCGGGCCGTGCTGGTTGAGGTCGCCGAAGGACGACGCCTTCCAGCCGCCGAACGTGTAGTAAGCGATCGGAACCGGGATCGGCACGTTGATGCCGACCATGCCGACCTGGACGCGCGAAGCAAAATCACGAGCAGCATCCCCGTCACGGGTGAAGATGGCGACGCCATTGCCCATCTCATGATCGTTGGCGAGCTTGATGGCGCTCTCATAGGTCGGCGCACGCACCACCGACAGCACCGGGCCAAAAATCTCTTCCTTGTAGATGCGCATGTCAGCGGTCACATTGTCGAACAGGCAGCCGCCCATATAGTAGCCATCCTCGTAGCCCTGCATGGAGAAGCCGCGGCCATCGACGACCAGCTTGGCGCCTTCCTTGACGCCGGTGTCGACATAACCCTTGACGCGTTCCAATGCCTGCGCCGTCACCAGCGGGCCGAAATCGGCGGACGAATCCGTCGACGGGCCGACCTTGAGGCTTTCGACACGCGGGATCAGCTTTTCCATCAGCCGGTTGGCGGTGTCGTTGCCGACGGGAACGGCAACCGAGATCGCCATGCAGCGCTCGCCGGCCGAGCCGTAGCCCGCGCCGATCAGCGCGTCGACGGTCTGGTCCATGTCGGCATCGGGCATGATGATCATGTGGTTCTTGGCGCCGCCGAAGCACTGCACGCGTTTTCCCGCGGCCGTGCCGCGCGAGTAGATGTAATGCGCGATCGGCGTCGAGCCGACAAAGCCGATAGCCTTGATATCAGGATCGTCGAGGATGGCGTCGACGACATCCTTGTCGCCATTGACGACGTTGAGAACGCCAGCCGGCAGGCCAGCCTCGAGGAACAGTTCGGCGATGCGCATCGGCACGCCAGGGTCACGCTCGGAAGGCTTCAGGATAAAGGCGTTGCCGCAGGCCAGCGCCGGGGCAATCTTCCACAACGGGATCATCGCCGGGAAATTGAACGGGGTGATGCCGGCAACGACGCCAAGCGGCTGGCGCATCGAATAGACATCGATGCCGGGGCCGGCGCCGTCGGTGAACTCGCCCTTCATCATGTGAGGCGCACCGATGCAGACTTCGACCACTTCGAGGCCGCGCTGGATGTCGCCCTTGGCGTCGGCGATGGTCTTGCCGTGCTCGCGCGCCAGGAGATCGGCCAGTTCGTCATAGTCGCGGGCAACCAGTTCAAGAAACTTCATCAGCACGCGCACACGCCGCTGCGGGTTGGTCGCAGCCCATTTGATCTGTGCTTCCTTGGCATTCAGGACAGCCGCACGCAGTTCCGCCGGCGAAGCCAGCGCCACCGTGCCGCGCACCGAGCCGTCCATGGGCTGCATGACGTCCTGCTTGCGCCCGCTGGTCCCGGCGACATGCTTGCCGCCGATGAAATGACCGTATTCGATCATGGTTTCTCTCCCTGAGTTTGTGATGGCGCATTCAACCCCTTTGCAGGCGCGAAGGCAACGCGAGGGGAAACGCAACCGTTGTGCAAGAAATAGACAACCAAGGACGAGTGTGCATTAATTGCCGCAAATTACAGATTGCTGAAAGGCCCGAAGGTTGCGCTCCGTCACACCCCCCTCTGTCCTGCCGGACATCTCCCCCGCAAGGGCGGAGATCAGATGTGGCTGCCGCCTTCGCAAATCTTCAACGCACCAAAAGAGACGCAGGTGGCGGAGCTGCCAATCTCCCTACTTGCGGGGGAGATGGCCGGCAGGCCAGAGGGGGGTGGGCGGGAACGCCGCGTTCGCCGCTAGCCCGGACCACCCCAATGAACTGGGATGACGTCCGCATCTTCCTCGCCGTGGCCCGCGCCGGGCAGATCCTTGGCGCCGCCAAGCGGCTGGAACTCAATCACGCCACCGTCTCGCGCCGCATCGCAGCGTTTGAGGATGCGTTACGGACAAAACTGTTTCGCCGGCTTACCACCGGCAGCGAGCTGACGCCGGCCGGCCAGCGCTTTCTCGACATTGCCGAGCGCATGGAAGCCGACATGATCGCCGCGCGCTCCGCCGTGTCGGGCGAAGGCGACGATATCTCAGGCACGGTGCGCATCGGCGCGCCCGACGGGTTTGGCGTTGCATTCCTCGCCACGCGTCTTGGCGCGCTGACCGCGCTGCACCGCGAACTCACCATCCAGCTGGTGCCGGTGCCGCGTTCCTTCTCGCTGTCGCGGCGCGAGGCCGACATCGCCATCACCGTCGAGCGGCCGAGCGAAGGCAGGCTGGTGGCGGGAAAACTGGTCGACTACACCCTCGGCCTGTTTGCCTCGCGCGACTATGCGCAGGCGCACGGCTTACCCGAGACCGCTGCCGAACTCGGCCAGCATACGCTGATCGGCTATGTCCCAGACCTGATCGTCAGCCCGTCGCTCGACTATGCGGCGGAGTTCAGCCCGGACTGGCGCACCAGCTTCGCCATCTCCTCAGCGCTGGGCCAGGCCGAAGCGGTGCGCTCGGGCGCTGGCATCGGCATCTTGCACACCTTTGTCGCCCGCTCGATGCCGGAGCTGATCCCCGTCGACATCGTGACGCCGATCCGCCGCGCCTACTGGCTGGTCTATCATGAATCGGTCCGACCGCTGCGCCGCGTGCAGATCGTCGCCAACTTCATCACCAAGGCGGTCGAGAGAGAGCGCGGGCTGTTTGTCTGATGGCCGCGCCGCCTTGCCCTCGCCACAAAATCGGCCAGTGTGGCAACAAGCGCGATGTCGCCTATCATTAAGGATTGGCTGCGCCGGGTGGGACACTTTTTTGCAAAGCTGGTGCGGATCAAAATGCGAGCGGTGCTCGCCATCTTGCCGCTTGTCGCGCTTTCCGCCTGCGCCAATCCATGGACCGTAGTTCCGGAAGCCGAACTGCCCAAGCCGGTCCGTATCGCAATGGCCCGCCCGTCGCCTTTCGTCTTCGGCAATTACTGCGGTCCCGGCACCCGCACCGGCGACCTCTCGGCTCGCCCTGTCAATCGCCTCGACAGCGCCTGCCAAATCCATGACGCCTGCTACATTGCGCGCCATAATCATTGCGACTGCGACGGCGCGCTCGTCGCCTCGGCAAAGGCGATCCGTGATGACAAGACAGCGCCGAAAAAGGAGCGCGGCGAGGCCGAGCTTTTGATCGCCACTTTCGCACTTCCCGTCTGCAAGGTCTTTCCGCAAGGCTTTATGCCGCCGCGCGACCCGGCTGAGCTGAAGACGATGAACGGGGCCATGGGATGAACCGCGCCATCTGCCTGGCTCTGGCCGGGCTGGGGCTGGCGGCCCTTGCCGCTTGCGCCGCCTCGATCCGGCACAGCTGCGATTTCTTCCCCGATGCGAAGGATTGCGGCCGGCCGTCGGTATCGGCCGGCACGCCCGGACCGCAGACTGCAGCACCAGCGTTTTTCGGCGATGCCGGTGCCAGCGACTATGAAAGGCAGTTTCTGGCGCTGCTCGCCCACAACCAGATCGGCGCCATCGACAGGGCGAACGGCACCGGTCCGTTCGGCCATGACCGCCACGCCATCGCCAACCGCGATTTCCAGGCCACCTACCGGACGCTGGAACAGCTGGCGAAGCCGGTTAGCGCCGAACAGATGCCGGCAGGTAGGGGCACCGGCGAAGGCCATTTCAACGGCCGTTGGCGCGTGTCGCGGCAGACGCTCTATGTCAACGCCGCCGCGCGGCCCTCCGCGCCAAAGACGTTCAGCTTTTCCGGCCTGCAGGCGCGCTCGGTCGAGATCGTGATGCGCCGGGCGGGAAAGCAGCCGGTTGAGATATCGGGCGTCTGCGACGGTGCGCTGGCGTTTCGCGCCGGCGGTGGCTCGCATGGCTTAACGAGCGGCGCCGCCTTCCGGCTCCGCCTGTCGGCCGGGCAAACCGCCAGCCTGTTCCCCAGCGATGGCCTGAACCGCTGCAGTCTCAAGCTCAGCTCCAGCCTGGCACCGACAGGCGCCCCGCTCACCATCCTGCGCGAAGAGGTTGCCTATCCGGCGATAGCCGCGCTCGACAGCCGCTACGAGCGTTGTCCAGTGCCCGGTCCATCCGGCCTGGATGAACTCGCCCGCATCTTCTATGCCGGCCGCTGGCTGTCGCAGACCTGTTCGCTGCCGCTCGGGTTACCGCGCCTGTTGCGCAAGTCGCGCGACGGCTTCAACGCCAAGGTCGAAGCGCTGCTCGGCGCGCCTTTACCCGACAGCGCCTTCGACAAGGCCGACCCCGAACTGCCGCTCGATTTCTCGCGCGCACCGAAACTCAAGCTGGTCTATCTGTCCTCGCTGGAGTTCAAGGCCGATTTTTCCGGCCGCGTCATCGAGCGGCTGATCCGCCATCACGCAGCCCTCGGCACCAAAGTGCGCATCATGGTCACAGACGTGCTGGAGCGCGACAAGGACGATGCCCTGCTGCACCGGCTGGCGGCCGATTATCCCAATGTCGAGTTGCAGGAATATCGTTGGCGGGCCGACCACGGCGCGCCGGTCGACGAGCAACTGTCACAGCTGCACAAGACCCATCACGTCAAGATGCTGGCGACACTTGCCGAGGATCCCGCCCGCTCGCGCGTCATCATCGGCGGCCGCAACATTCATGACGGCTTCCTGTTCCACAAGCCGATCGACCTGTCGCGCTATCCGAACCTCGAGCAATACGGCAAGACCGACGGCCTCTCGCTCAACTACTATTCGAACTGGAGCGATTTCGACATCGAGTTTGCCGACCCGGCCACGGTCGAGACGCTGGCCGCGCATCTCTCGACATTGTGGCTGCGCGACGCCGACACCAACATCGCAAGACCCTTCTCCATTCCGGTGCGCTCCGACAGCCGGCGCCCGCCGGGCACGGTGCGCCATTTCATTTCCGTGCCCTACGAGGACAACCATGCGCTCGAGACCTATTTCGTCGAGCTGATCGACACTGCCCGGCACCATATCGAGATCGTCAATCCCTACCTTAATCTGACGCCGAAGCTCAGCCTGGCCATCGAGCGGGCGCTGGCGCGCGGCGTCAGGATCGACATTGTCGGCCGCATCGACCTCAAGGGCGATATTGGCGGCAAGCTGCTGACCGCGCTCAACAAGCTGTTCGTCGAGAAATATGGCGACCGCATCAACATCCGCGAATTCAAGGCGCCCGATGTCGTGCTGCACTCCAAGATCATGATGATCGACGAAAGGCTGGTGACGATCTCGTCGGTCAATCTCAACAACCGCAGTTTCTTCCACGATCTGGAGAACGGCATGACGGTGCTCGACCCTGCCTTCTACGCCAGGATGCAGCCGGTCTATGACGACTATGTCGCCCATTCGAACCCGGTATCGACCAAGGTGACGATACCGTGGGCCTACCGATGGCTGTTCTCGAAGGGTTGGGTGAAGGAGGCGTTTTGAGGGGCTGGCGAGGCTGAAGGAATGCCGTTCTGTAGCGATCCTTTACACCCCTCTGTCCGGTAGGACAGAGGGGGTGCTGGCCCGCCAGCTTTAAAAAGCACCCCTACCTCAAATACCGCTCCGGCCCCAGCTCCCGCACATCGATATCAGGCACCTTGCTGGAGATGATGTCGGACAGCACCTTGGCCGAGCCGCAGGCCATGGTCCAGCCAAGCGTGCCGTGCCCGGTGTTGAGATAGAGGTTGGAGAACTCGGTGCGGCCGACCAGCGGCGGCCCGTCCGGCGTCATCGGCCGCAGCCCGCACCAGAAGGACGCCGCCTTGAGGTCGCCGCCATCCGGGAACAGATCGCCGACCGAATGTTCGAGGGTGCGCCGGCGCGATTCATGCAGCCTGAGATCGAAGCCGGAAATCTCCGCCGTGCCGCCGACGCGGATGCGGTCGCCGAGCCTGGTGATCGCCACCTTGTAGGTTTCGTCCATTACCGTCGACACCGGGGCGGCGACCGCGTCCTTGATCGGAACGGTGATCGAATAGCCCTTGACCGGATAGACCGGGATCGGGCGCCTGAGCAGGCGCATGAAGCGCGCCGAATAGCTGCCCAGCGCCAGCACATAAGCGTCGGCCGCGCGCGAGCGCTGGTCGGTGCCGACGCTGACGATGCGATTGCGGTTCTTGGAGAAGCGCCGGATCTGCGTACCGTACTCGAACGTGACGCCGCGCGCCACGCAGAGCTCGGCCAGCCGATCGGTGAACATCTTGCAGTCGCCAGTTTCGTCGCCGGGCAATCTCAGCCCGCCGACAAACTTTTCCCGCACGCCGGCCAGCGCCGGCTCGGCGCCAATGCAGCCTTCGGGATCGAGCAACTCGTAGGGAACGCCATATTTCTTCAGCACCTCTACATCGCCGCCGGTGCCGTCGAGCTGCTTTTGCGTGCGAAACAGCTGCAGCGTGCCCTTGGTCCGCTCATCATAAGCGATGCCGGCCGCCTCGCGCAGCGCCTTCAGCGTGTCGCGGCTGTATTCGGCGAGCGGCACCATGCGCGCCTTGTTGATGGCATAGCGATCCGCGGTGCAATTGCGCAGCATCTTGATGAGCCATGTCCACATATACGGATCGAAGGCCGGCCGCACCACCAGCGGGCCGTGCTTCATCAACAGCCACTTGATTGCCTTCAGCGGAATGCCGGGGCCGGCCCAGGGCGAAGCATAGCCCGGCGAGATCTCGCCGGCATTGGCGAAGCTGGTTTCCAGCGCCGGCCCTTTCTGGCGGTCGAATACCGTAACCTCGTGGCCGGCCTCAGCGAGATAATAGGCAGTGGTGACCCCGATAACGCCGCCGCCCAACACGAAGATCTTCATCGCATCACTCTCCACGACGACTTCCGTCAGAGGGCCGCCGCCTCCTGTCTGCCGGATTCTGCGGCGTCCGCCAAGGGGCGGCGTGTCGCGGCTCTATTCGTTGATATAGCGGCGGTGGAAGCGGGGGCCGAGACTGGTCAGGATTTCATAACCGATCGTGCCGGCATGACCGGCGGCGTCATCGACGCTCTGCGAGGGGCCTAGGAGTTCGACAAGGTCGCCCTCGCGCAGCCGGCCGGCCGGCAGGGCCGAGATGTCGAGTATGATCGAATCCATCGACACCCGCCCGACAAAGGGCAGTCGCACGCCGTCGAGCCAGGCAGCCGAAGCCGCGCGCCGGTGCCAGCCATCGGCATAGCCGAGCGAGATCGTGGCCGCGCGCAAGGGACCGCTGGCCAGAAACGCATGTCCGTAGCCGACGCCCGCGCCCTTATCGATGCCGCGTGTCTGGATGATCTTTGCCTCGAGCCGCACCACCGGCAGCATCGGGTTCGCCTCATCAGGCGTCGGATTGATGCCGTAGAGCGCAGCGCCCGGACGCGCGAGGTCGTACTGATAGCGCGGCCCAAGAAAGATGCCGGAAGAATTGTCCAGCGACGCCGGCGCCTTGGGCAGCATTTTGCGCAGCCGTTCGAACTCCCTGAGTTGCGCGTCATTGGCCGCATTGGTCGGTTCGTCCGCACGGGCCAGATGGCTCATGACGAGAACGACATCGACGCCGGCGAAAGCATCGGCCGTAAGCGCCTCGACCTCTGCCGGCGCCATGCCCAGCCGCGACATGCCGCTGTCGACCTGGATGGCGGCCTTGAGCTTGCGGCCGGCCTTCTGGCCGGCTTTGCTCCACGCCTTCAGTTGCCCGGTGCTGTTGATGACGGGAACAAGGTCGGCAGCCACCGCTTCGGGTTCCGAGCCCGGCGGCAGCCCGTTCAGCACATGGATTTCCAGCTTCGGTCCGAGTGCGTCGCGCAGCGCGACACCCTCGGTGAGATGCGCGACAAAGAAGCTGTCGCAGCCTTCGGCAACCAGTGCCGCCGCCACTTGCCGCGCGCCGAGCCCGTAACCGTCGGCCTTGACGACGCCGGCGCAGCGCACGCCGCCGAGCTTTGCCTTGAGCCGCCGGTAATTCTCTCGGATAGCGCCGAGATCGATGGTGAGAATGGCGCCGGCCGCCGCTTCGCTGATGGTATCTTTGGCTTTATGCATCGCAGACCCGCTGAAGTCGGCGCTGCCCCTCATTGTCCTGCCGGATATCTCTCCCTATCCCTATACGGGGAGTTGAGGAGCGGTCGGCGTAAAGCGGACGAAAAGCCAACTGCTTGGCTTTTCGAGTGACGAAAGCCGGCAGGCGGGTGAGGGGCAGCCCATACGCTGCGCTAAGAGGCCATTGCCCGGCGTCGTTCATATGGGTCTCGTGGCTGCGGGTGTCCCGATCAATAAAGCACGAATCAGGTGCCGTGCGAACCGTCACATCCAGCTAGGCAAGATGACGGAACGCCGCCACCACATCCTCATAGACCTTGCGTTTGAACGGCACTATCAGATCGGGCAGGTCCTGCATCGGCCGCCATGCCCATTCATCGAATTCGGCGGTGTGGCCGCCTGGCGGCGGATTGATCTGGATCTCTCTGGTCTCGCCGTGAAAGCGGTAGGCGAACCATTTCTGCGTCTGGCCGCGATAGCGGCCCTTGAGGGCGATGCCGACCAGATCGGGCGGCAGGTCGTAGTTGATCCAATGCGGCGCCTCGGCCAGCAGCGTGACCGAGCGCATGCCGGTCTCTTCATAGAGCTCGCGCCCGGCCGCCTGCAGCGGCTCCTCGCCCTCGTCGATGCCGCCTTGCGGCATCTGCCAGAGCTGCGTGGTCCCGGCAAATTCGCTGTCCGGTTCGGCGATGCGGTGCCCGACCCAGACCAGCCCGTCGCCATTGAGGATCATCAGCCCGACACAGGGGCGGTATGGCAGCGTCTCGGGATCGATCTTTTTAGCCATCGGAGTTTAAAGCCGTTCTGAGATTCGCTCCGGCGAGGCAGTGGCGAATGATTTCGAGAACCGGAGCGGAGCGTACTCAAAGTAGGCTTGCCCCGGAAGCGGAAAACGTGGGTTCGTTCCAGTCACTGCCACCCAGCCCCGTTGCCGCCGTTGCGGTCGAATGGCAGAGTAATTCCATGAAAAATATTCAAATCATCGACGGCGCCTTGAACGCAACCTTCAGCGTGTTCGAGGCAACAGAGGAGGAGTACGCCGCCATCTTCCCGGATGGAAGAGACATGGAACTGGCCGAAGATTTATTTGAGCGGCTTGGTGAAGACGAGGCAGGTCGCGTGCTGGCGCCGCTTTGGGGTCGTCCCATCCTGAAACGCGATGTGCTCGGAATCCACGGCACCCTGTTCTACAACAACGAATATCGGCGGAGACACATCCCGCAATCAAAGCGCGAGGTCGACTGGGATGATGGTTCAATCAATCAGGCCCAGAGAGAGCTCTTTTCTCGGCATCGTTGAAAATCGCCACAAGCGCCGGTCAGCCCTTTTCCGGGTCGATGGCCACCGCCGAGATCGGCACGATCTCGATGCCGCGCTTTTTCGCTTCGACCGCCCAGAACGCCACGGTGTCGACGGTGAGGTCGAAAGCCGAGCCGATGCCGACGGCGGAGCCTTTCGCACGCGCGGTCGCTTCCAGCGCGTCGAGCTTTTTCAGGATGGCGCCGCGGTCCTGCACAGCGTCAATTGCCGTATCGCCGGCGACGAATGGCACACCGTCCTTCAAGGCGAGATCGGACGCCAGGCTCCGTGCGGACGAGCCGTCATCGATATAGGCAAGGCCGCGCTTGCCGAGTTCGGCCATGAACGGCCCCATCGCTGTCGCGTCGGCCGAAAAGCGCGCCCCCATATAGTTCATGACGCCGGTATAGTTGGTGGTCCGCGACAGCGCCCAGCGCAGATTCTTCAGATTGTCGTCCGGGCTTGCCGCCACTGTCAGCGTGTTGCGGCCGGGATTGACGTTGGGATAGTCGAACGGTTCGAGCGGCACCTGCATGACCACCTCATGCCCGCTCTGCCGTGCCGCCTGCATCCAGCGGCCGATGCTGTTGCCTTGCGGCGCAAAAGCCAGCGTCACTTCGGCCGGCAGCTTGGCGATCGCGGCCTGCGTGCCGGTCTGCGACACGGCAAGCCCGCCGATGACGATTGCCACTCGAGCGCCACGCGAACCCGACCACGGCCGCGCATAGACATCGAACGGCCGCCGGCCGTCAGCGGCGCGAACCGGCAACGGGCCGGTGTCGCTGGCCTCGATCAGCGCCCTGTCGGGGATATGCGCGATCTTCAGGTTCTGGCCGATCGTCGACGGGTCGTGGATGACGATGGCTGCATTGGGCGGGCCGTCACCCTCCTGGGACTGCACATGGATGATCTGCGGACCGCTGGCCTTGGGCGTTTCCGCCTTCGGCGCTGCCGCCGTCGCTTGAGCAGTGGGCGCTGCGGCCGCGGGCTCGGCCGCCGCCGTCACCTTCGGCGTCGAGACCGCGATTGCTTCCGGTTTGCGGAACGGCTTCTCGCGCAGCGCGATCGCGCCGGAGATGCCGACCGCGGCCAGCACGACCAGCGTCGCCGCGACGGCGCCAGCGCTGATCCCGCGCGACGCGGCACGCGGTCGGACGGTCTGTCCGAGCGGGCGTTCGATGTCCTTGCCGATGTCAGCCAAGCCGCATCCCCCGGCGCGTGATCAGCGAAATCTTCGCCATGCGCAGATCCAAAACTGACGGCGCGTCCCCTGCGCCTTTGAGGCACAGCGCCCAGCTGCCCCCGAATCAAACTGCCGGAACCTCACGGTCCCGGCAGCATTGCATCGCTTCGATTGGGCAGCCAGAGCTACCAGTCGATTTTACTGGTTGAGCACTGCCTTCTCCGGATTCGGCGGGAATGCCGGATCGGTCTTCTGGCCGCGCAGCAGCTGTTCGGCATAGATCAGCTGCAGATCGTCCTTCGGATCCGGCGGCACATAGGCAGCCGAGCCCGAGCCGGTATCGCTCTCGTCGGCGCCCTTGATATGGCCCTTGAGGTCCGATTCGCCGCGCGTCAGGTCCCTGCCCTGCAGTTCGGGCGGCAGCGGCTGGTCGACCTTGATATCGGGTGTGATACCCTTGCCCTGGATCGACTTGCCGGACGGCGTGTAATAGAGCGCCGTCGTCAGGCGCAGCGCGCCGTTCTCGCCAAGCGGGATGATGGTCTGCACCGAGCCCTTGCCGAACGACTGCGTGCCGACCACTGTGGCGCGGCGCAGGTCCTGAAGCGCGCCGGCGACGATCTCGGAGGCGCTGGCCGAACCGCCATTGACGAGCACGATCAGCGGCTTGGCGCCGATGTCGTCGCCTGCCTTGGCGTCGAAGCGTGTGACGTCCTTCGGGTCGCGGCCGCGGGTCGAGACGATCTCGCCACGGTCGAGGAAGGCGTCGGACACGCTCACCGCCTGGTCGAGCAGGCCGCCCGGGTTGAGCCTGAGATCGAGCACATAGCCCTTGAGCTTGTCGTTCGGCACCTGCTTCTTAATGGTGTCGATGGCATTCTCGAGGTCGTCATAGGTCTTTTCGGTGAAGGAGGTGATCTTCATGTAGCCGATGTCGTTCTCGACCCGGAACTTGACCGCCTTGACCTTGATGATATCGCGCACCACCGTCAGCTCGATCGGCTTGTCGGCGCCCTGGCGCAGGATGGTCAGCTTGATCGGCGTGTTGACCAGGCCGCGCATCTTTTCGACTGCATCGTTGAGCGTCAGGCCGCGAACCTCTTGGCCGTCGATCTTGGCGATATAGTCGCCGGCCAGCACGCCTGCCTTGGCAGCCGGGGTGTCGTCGATCGGCGTGATCACCTTGACCAGATCGTTCTCCATGGTGACCTCGATGCCAAGGCCGCCGAACTCACCCTTGGTCTGCACACGCATGTCCTGCGCCTGCTCGGCATTCATGTAGGAGGAGTGCGGGTCGAGCGAGGTGAGCATGCCGTTGATGGCGTTTTCGACCAGCGACTTGTCGTCCGGCGGCGTCACATACTGCGCCCGCACGCGCTCGAAGATGTCGCCGAAGATCGCCAGTTGCTTATAGGTCTCGGAGCCTGCAGCGTTCGCCGTCGAGCCGGGCGCGCCATAGACCAGGCTCATCGCTGACGCGCCCATCAGCGCACCGGCAATAAGAAGCGACAGTTTCCGCATCATTTCACGTCCTTCCAGAGAAGCGGTCCGCCCACCATGGGGTCGGATCGACGGGTTTTCCATCCTTGCGGAACTCGACATAGAGTTCCGGCGTGGCATTTCCATTCTTCGAGGCCGAGGTGCTTGCCACCCGGGCCTCTCCCATCGCGCCGACCGGCTCTCCTGCGAGCACCGACTGGCCAGACGCGACGCTGATTCTGCTCATCCCCGCCAGGACGACATGATAGCCGTCTCCCGCATTGAGGATCAAGAGTTGACCATAGGAGCGAAAAGGCCCCGCATAAAGCACATTTCCGTCCGCCGGTGCCGTGACGATGGCTCCCGATTGTGTCGCAACCATGTCGCCAAGCATCACCGCGCCGTTACCGTCATCGGCCCCGAAACGCAGCTTGATCTTGCCGGTGACCGGCAGCGAGACTTGTCCCTGAAGTGCCGAAAACGGCGCGGCGGCGGTGAGGCGGTTGCCTTCCGGCACGGGCAGCGAAGCCAGCTCCGTCGACGCGGTTGTGCCTGCATCGGCGTTATCGGCGTCCGGCTTATCGCTGTCGGCCGCTTTCTGTTCGCCTGCCTTGACGGCATCCGCCGCCTTGCGGCTCTTGTCGGCTTCAAGCGAAGCGATCAGCTCTTTCAGGCTGCCGGCCTTGGCCGCAAGCGCCTGGGACCGCTGCTTTTCAGCGGCCATCGCCGTCCACGTGTCCGCCTCGAGCTTCTGCTTGGCTTCGAGCAGCATGGAGAGGCGTTTCTTTTCCGCCGTCTGCTCGCCGACCGCCGCCGTCAGCCGCGTCCGCTCGGCCTCGATCGAGGCCGTCACCCGGGTCTGTTCCCTGAGGTCGGCCAGCAATTTGTCGGTCTGCTGGCGCAGTTCCGGAACCACTGCGCCGAGCAGGATGGCGCTGCGCACCGACGACAGCGCGTCTTCCGGCTTGACCAGGATCGCCGGCGGCGGATTGAGCCCCATGCGCTGCAGCGCGCCCAGCACCTCGGCCAGCACGTCGCGCCGCGCCGCCAGCGAGACACGGATCTTCTGTTCCTCGCCCTTCAGTCCTTCGAGCCTGGCGCCGATATCCTCGATGTCCTGGCCGAGCTTCTGCTCGGTCATAGCCGACTGGATAAGCGCCGCGGTGATCGAGGCATGGTCCTTCTTGACCGAAGCAATGTCGGCGGCGAGCTTGGCCAGCCGTTCGGACGACAGCGTGATCTCGGCCGACACCTTCTCATATTCGGCACGGCTCAGATCGGGGTCGGGCGCCACGTCCAGCGTATTTTCGGCCCGTGCAAGCCCGAGCGACAGCAAAACCACCGCCGCAGCGATGCCGCAGCGCGCGTGCCGGAAGCCCGTTCGTGATTTCCCGTTGTCAGCCATTGAAGCCCGACTCTATGCGTGGCTTCGTTAACGAACCATCAACCATGATCGAACCGAAGCCTAGCACAAAACAGCCGCGCATTGGGGCGGAAATCCGGACGATTGACCCTCGACCCACTGATTTACGAACGGTGGTAGGGATGTCCCGAAAGAATCGTTGCCGCCCGATAGAGCTGCTCGCCCAGCATGACACGCACCAGTTGGTGCGGCCAGGTCGCCGCGCCGAACGAGACCATCAGCTCAGCCTGATCGCGAATCGACTGGTCGTGCCCGTCGGCGCCGCCAATGGCGATGACCAACGCCTTGCGTCCGCCATCGCGCAGCTGGGCGATACGGCTGGCGAAATCGTCTGAGGACAGGTTTTTGCCGCGTTCGTCGAGCAGGAACAGCGCCGTGCCCGGCTGCAGCTGTGCCTGCAGCTTCTGGCCTTCCTCGCGGCGGCGCTCATTGGCGTTCTGGGCTCGTCCCTCGGCGATCTCGGCGACACCAGAGAATTCGAACCCGATCGCCGGGCCGCTCTTGGCGAAACGCTCGAAATAGCGGTCGGCGAGCTCTCTCTCGGGGCCGGCCTTCATCCGGCCCACGGCATGAACTGCTATCTTCATCCCTGCCTCGGCGAGCTTTCAATCCATGTCGCACCCAGGATGGTTACGACATGAGACGAAGCTCAGTGCAAGGTCTCTTCCTCGAGGTCCGGCGCCTGCCACATCTTTTCAAGATTGTAGAATTCGCGGACTTCTGGGCGGAAGACATGGACGATGATGTCGCCTGAATCGATCAGGACCCAGTCGGCGCCGGACAGCCCCTCGACGCGCGCCGTGCCGAGACCGGCATCCTTGAGCGCCTTGAGCAGGTGGTCGGCGACAGCCGAGACATGACGGTGCGACCGGCCCGACGCGATGACCATATAGTCGCCGAGGCTCGATTTCCGCTGAATGTCGATTGAGACAATATTTTCGGCCTTGGAGTCTTCCAGACTGGCAAGGACTGTCTTGATGGCACGGGACACGGCGTCATCTACGCTGATCCTGGCCGGCGAAGGCATGATGTCAGCCTTCTTCCGCAATGCTGTTCTCAGTGTATTTCCTTTCGCAGCAAGAACAACCAAATCACCCACGAAATCAGGTGACACCCTATAGATAGGCAGAGTTCCCTTGCAGTTTCAAGACGGGAGGCCCTGCCACCGCGAACGCAGTGCACGACTTCCGGTTCCGGAGCCTTGAGAAAAATCGGAACCCATGGCCGCGGCAGGGGTTATCGACACACCCCCCAAACGGATTTTCCTGATGCCAATCGACCCCCAGAACACGCTGCTCACCGTGCAGGCTGGCCTTGCGCAACTCAGCACACTGATCGTTTCCTATTCCTTCTCCGCCATCGGCGCCATCATCCTGCTGGTCGTCGGCTATCTCGTCGCCGGGCTCGCAGAACGATCGATCTCAGCCGGCCTCGGCCATATCCATGGTTTCGACGCGACGCTGCGCCATTTCTTCTCGAAGATCGTGCGCTACGCCATCCTGATCCTGGTGGTCATCATGGTGCTCGGCCAGTTCGGCGTTCAGACGGCCTCGATCATCGCCGCCATCGGCGCCATCGGGCTGGCAATCGGCCTGGCGCTGCAAGGCACGCTGCAGAACATCGCCGCAGGCATCATGCTTCTGGCGCTCAGGCCATTCCGCATCGGCGAATATGTCGAGGTCGGCGCCATTTCCGGCACCGTCGAGGAAATCGGCCTGTTCGCCACCAAGCTCCGCACGACAGACGGCGTCTATGTGCTGGCGCCCAATTCGACGCTGTGGAACCAGCCGGTGCGCAATTTTACCCGCAACGGTGTGCGCCGCGGAGACATCACGCTGAGCATCGGCTCCTGGAACGACATCGACCTGGCGCAGAAAACCATGCTGGGCGTTGCCGGCGGCGAGCGCCGCGTCAAGCGAGAGCCGGCGCCGATCGCCTTCGTCGCCACGGTGGGCGATGCCAGCGTCGCCATCACCTTGCGCTACTGGACCACGGCGGCGGATTTCTTCGCCACCCAGATCGATCTCACCAAACGCGTCAAGCAGGCGTTCGACGCCGAAGCCATTTCGGTTCCCGCACCTCCGCCGGAGGCTCGACAGGAAACTGCCGCCACCAGGCAGTAGGAGCTGTGAAACCGTTCAGCGCTTATCTTCCGGGGCGTAGGCGAGCTCCACCGGCAGCGGCGCCTGCGCCGACATCGGCGCGAAACTGCTGGTCTCCGTAGCGGGGACGGCGCGCGTGGTGGCCACTCGCCACAGCACGAACAGGCAGAAGACAGTGGCGATGACGATGGCCACATAAATGAAGGCCTGCGTGCCATAGACAGCCGACAGGGCCGTCACGATACCCGGCACGATGAACCCCGACAGCGACCAGGCAAACAGCAACGAACTCGACAGCGCCACCATGTCGTCCTTGCCGGCGCGGTCGGCGGCATGCGCGCTGGCCAGCGAATAGATCGATTCCGAGGCGCCGTCCCAGACGATGTAGATCACCACGAGCACCATCAGCGCGCCGCGGTCGAAGCCGATGGCCAGAATACCGGCGACGATGGCCAGTGCCGCAGCGCCGGCCAGCACGTAACGGCGATCGGTACGGTCGGAAATCCAGCCGAGCGGTATCTGCAGGATCAGCGTGCCGACGGGCATCGCCGACAAAAGCAGCGCCACATCGGCCTGGCTATAGCCTTTGGCCGTGGCATGGATCGGTGCGAACCCGGCGATCGCCATCGACAGACCGCCGACGGCCAGCATGCCGGCCACGCCGACCGGCGAGATCCGCCAGGCGCGGCCAAGCGCCACGGAGGCTGCGCGAGGTGGCGGCGGTTGAGCCAACCGCGTCATGCCGACCGGCAGGATCGACACTGCGGTGAAGGCAATGCCGATCAGCGGCGCCTGCGCCGTCGCGATGTCGACCGCCGCCAGCAGGGCATAGCCGACGCCAAGTCCGGCGACATAGGCGACGTAAAACACCGCCATCACCCGGCCGCGAATGGCGTTTGCGACGGCATCGTTGAGCCAGCTCTGGGCGACGATGAACAGGCCGCATATTGCAAAACCGTAAAGCGCGCGCGCCGCGATCCACAGCAGCGGGTAGGTGCCGGCGCCAATGGCAGCATTCGACAGCGCTATCAGCGCCGACAGCACCATGAAGGCGCGGGCGTGCCCGACGCGGCGCACCAGCGGCCCGGTCAGGATACAGCCGGCAAGCCCGCCGGCCGACAGGCCGGTGATGATCAGCCCGGCCCAGGTCGGATCGAAGCGCTCGACGCCAAGCCGGACCGGGATATAGGCGAACATCAACCCGTTGCCGACCGCGATCAGCGCCATCGACACGATTACGCTGGCAATGGCGATGACGGGCGCCGGCGGGGCGCCATGATTGGGGTCGATGTCGGTCTGGTTCACTGAAGTGGCCATATCCAGCGCAGCATCGCCCAGCCAATCGCGAAAGGCCGCCGTAAAAGCGACATCGGCGATCTGGTCTTACGGAGTTACCCCTTGGCTTGCTGGCGAATAGCACTCGATGACAGCGACGAGCGTGGGCCGTGGATGAAGGTCCAGGCCGGCGCCTTCATGCGCGCGAGCCGGGGCGCATCACCCTCGTCGACGCGGGCATAGTCGAACGTCTTGGCCACGACCGAGGACAGGAAGGACAGCGTCGCGCCCGGGCGGTCGATGACCGCGATGGGGAAGGTCATGACGATCTGGCGCCAGCGCTGCCAACGGTGGAAATCGCGAAGTGAGTCGGCGCCCATGATCCAGACGAAGTCGACGCCGGGATTGCGTGCCTTGACCAGCGCCAGCGTGTCGGCGGTGAAGCGAATATGATGCGCCGCCTCGAAGGCGGTGACCTTGATCTTCGGGTTCTTGGCGACCTGCTCCGACTGGAGCAGCCGGTCGCTCAGCGGCGCCAATTCCCTGGTGCTCTTCAGCGGATTGCCAGGCGTCACTATCCACCATAGCTGGTCGAGCGCCAGCCGCCTGAGCGCGATTTCCGCCACCAGCGCATGACCGGCATGCGGCGGGTTGAACGAGCCGCCGAACAGGCCGACGGCAAGGCCCTTTTCGGCATGCGGCATGCGGAGGTAGTGCGAGGAAAGAGGCGCCCCACCCTCCCCCTTGTGGGGAGGGTCGATCCGCGAAGCGGAGCGGGGTGGGGGGATTGCAGAATTCAGCGTCGTACCCCCACCCGGCTCGCTGCGCTCGCCACCCTCCCCACAAGGGGGAGGGTAAGGCCAGCGCTCAAGGCCTCACCTGTCCCGACCCGCGCACGCGGTATTTGAACGAGGTCAGCTGCTCGACACCAACCGGTCCGCGCGCGTGCATCTTGCCGGTGGCGATGCCGATCTCGGCGCCCATGCCGAATTCGCCGCCATCGGCGAACTGCGTCGAGGCATTGTGCAAAAGGATCGCCGAGTCGATCTCGTTGAAGAACCGCTCGACCGCTTTGGTATCCTCGGCGATGATCGCCTCGGTGTGGTGTGAGGAGAACGTCTCGATATGGTCGATGGCACCGGCAATTCCGTCTACCAGCTTTACCGCGATGATGGCCTCGAGATATTCGGTCATCCAGTCGGCATCGGTCGCCGGCTTGGCGTCGAAGAACAGCTTCATCACTTCCTGATCGGCATGGATCTCGCAGCCGGCGGCGCGTAGCGCGTCGAGGATCGGCACCAGATGTGTGGAGGCCACCGCGCGGTCGACCAGCAAAGTCTCTGCAGCGCCACAGACACCGGTGCGCCGCATCTTGGCGTTGACGGCGATCCTGACCGCCATGTCGAGATCGGCCGAGCGGTCGATGTAGAGATGGCAGATGCCTTCAAGATGGGCAAAGACCGGCACCCGCGCCTCGCTCTGGACGCGCCCGACCAGGCTCTTGCCGCCCCGCGGAATGATGACGTCGAGATTGCCGCCAAGCCCTTTCAGCATCTCGCCGACGGCGGCGCGGTCGGTGGTCGGCACCAGCTGAATGGCGTCTTCCGGCAGGCCGGCGGCCTTCAGCCCCTCGACCAGGCAGGCATGAATGGCGGCGGACGAATTGAGCGAATCCGAGCCGCCGCGCAGGATCACCGGATTGCCGGCCTTGAGGCAGAGCGCGCCGGCATCCGCCGTCACATTCGGCCGGCTTTCATAAATGACGCCGACAACGCCGAGCGGCGTGCGCACGCGCTCGATCTGCAGGCCGTTGGGGCGATCCCAGGCGGCAATCACATCGCCGACCGGGTCCCTGAGCTCGGCGATTTCACGGATGCCATCCGCCATGGCACGGGTGCCCGCCGGATCGAGCTTCAACCGGTCCATGAAGGAGCCGGACAAGCCCGATTCGTGTCCGTTAGAGACATCGATGGCGTTGGCATCGAGAATCTGCTGCTGGCGCGCGATGATCGCGTCGGCCATGGCGAGAAGTGCGGCATCCTTGGCGGCGGCGGTCGCAATCGCCAACGGTCGGGCGGCCGCGCGGGCGCGGCGGCCGATATCAGCCATCAGCGCGACGGTGTCATCCCCGGATTGTTCATGCAACTTCAGCATGTCTCATCCTCCGCTTACCTCGCCCCCGGCCCATAGCTGGCCGGCAGGCCGTATCTGGTCACCCGGATCGCTCACCACCAGATCGTCCCTGTGGATCATCGCCGAGCGCGCCTCGTAGCCGAGCACGGTTTCGATCTCGGCGGTCTTCAGGCCTGCGATCCTTACGGCATCGGCGGCATCGTAGGCAACAAGCCCGCGCGCGATCTCGCGCCCTTCCGGCGACAGGATGGCCACCGTGTCGCCGCGCGAGAAATTGCCGCTGACCAGCCTGACGCCGGCCGGCAGCAAAGATTTGCCGGACAGCAGCGCACCGATGGCGCCGGCGTCGACGGTGAGCCGCCCGGCCGGTTCGAGCTGGCCGGCGATCCAGGTCTTGTAGCCTTTCACCGGATTGGCGCTCGGCCTGAAGAAGGTGGCGCGCTCGCCACGTTCGATCGCCATCAGTGGCGACAGCCTGGTGCCCGAGGTGATGATCATGGCGGTGCCGGCGGCGGTGGCGATCTTGCCGGCATCGAGCTTGGTGCGCATGCCGCCGCGCGACAGTTCGGATGCGGCCGCCCCGGCCATAGCCTCGATATCGGGCGTGATGCGGTCGACCACCGGAATGAATTTTGCATCGGGATCGCGCGCCGGCGGCGCCGTATAGAGCCCGTCAATGTCGGAGAGCAGCACAAGCAGGTCGGCGCCCATCATCGTCGCCACCCGGGCCGCCAGCCGGTCATTGTCGCCATAGCGGATTTCGGAGGTCGCCACCGTGTCGTTCTCATTGATGACCGGCACCGCCTTCATCTTGAGCAGCGTCGAGATCGTCGCGCGGGCATTCAGATAGCGGCGGCGCTCTTCGGTGTCGCCCAGCGTCAGCAGGATCTGGCCCGATTTCAGCGAACCCTTGCCCAGCGCATCCGACCACGCGCCGGCCAGCGCGATCTGGCCGACGGCCGCAGCCGCCTGGCTTTCTTCCAGCTTCAGCGCCCGTTTGCCGAGACCGAGAATGGTGCGGCCGAGCGCAATGGCGCCGGACGATACGACCAGGATCTCGGCGCCGCCATTGGCGAGCACCGCAATATCCTCGGCAAGCGAGGCAAGCCAGTCGCGCTTCAGGCCGCTGGTGCGGTCGACCAGCAAGGCCGAACCGATCTTGACTGTGATGCGCCGGTATTTTGTCAGCGATTGCGCCGTCATCGCTATTGGTCCCAGCGGGTCTCGACGGGAGCGGCAGCCCTGTCGCGCGCTTCGCCGACAACCGCCATCAGCGCCCGCAGCACCGCTTCGACGCCCTCGCCGGTGGCCGCCGACAGCAGCATCGGCGCGCGGCCGGCAGCGCGTTTGAGCGACGCAACCTTCTTCTTGCGCTCATCGGCGTCGAGGATATCCACCTGGCTGAGCGCGACGATTTCGACCTTCTCGATCAGCCCATTGCCATAGGCGTCGAGCTCGGCGCGCACGGTCTTGTAGGCCTTGCCCGGGTTTTCCTCCTGCGCCGAGACCAGGTGCAGAAGTACACGCGTGCGCTCGACATGGCCGAGGAAGCGGTCGCCGATGCCGACACCCTCATGCGCGCCCTCGATGAGGCCCGGAATGTCGGCGATGACGAATTCGCGCGCATCGATGCGGGCAACGCCGAGGCCGGGATGCAGCGTGGTGAAGGGGTAGTCTGCGATCTTCGGCTTGGCCGCGGTGACGGTTGCCAAAAAAGTCGACTTGCCTGCATTGGGCAGCCCGACCAGGCCGGCGTCGGCAATCAGCTTCAGCCGCAGCCAGACATTCATCTCTTCGCCGGGCTGGCCCGGATTGGCGCGGCGAGGCGCCTGGTTGGTCGAGGTCTTGAAATGCTGGTTGCCGAAGCCGCCATTGCCGCCCTTGGCCAGCAGGAAGCGCTGGCCGACCACGGTCAGGTCGCAGATCAGCGTCTCATTGTCCTCGGCAAACACCTGGGTTCCGGCCGGCACCTTGAGCGTCACATCGGCGCCCTTGGCGCCGGTCATGTTGCGGCCCATGCCGTGGACACCGGTCTTGGCCTTGAAGTGCTGCTGGTAGCGATAGTCGATCAGCGTGTTCAGCCCATTGACCGCTTCCAGCCAGACATCGCCGCCGCGGCCACCGTCGCCGCCATCCGGGCCGCCGAACTCGATGAATTTTTCGCGCCGGAACGACACAGAGCCGGCGCCACCGTCGCCGGAGCGGATATAAACCTTGGCTTGATCGAGAAATTTCATTGGACTACGCAGTTTCTGTTGGCCTTGCGGCTTTGCTTTAGATCTTGCGCCTTGCTCTAAACCAAGGCGCGGCCAAGGGCGAGGCCGTTTTGCGACTAAAGCGCCGGATGCCCTTTTGTCGGGGACGCGGTAGCAGTGTCGCGTACGGAGCTTGAGGGGCGCGGGAATGAAGGTTGTAAGCTACAACATCCAGTACGGTATCGGTCTGGATGGCCGCTACGATCTCGGCCGCATCACCGAGGCGGTTCGCGGCGCCGACGTGATCGCGCTGCAGGAAGTGACCCGCAACAATCCGAGGAACGGCAACCGCGACATGGTGGCCGAGATCGGCGAGGCGCTGCCCGAATATTTTGCCGCCTACGGCAGCAATTTCGAGGTCAATGTCGGCTCGCGCCTGGAGGCCGGCCGCGCCATCACCACCACTTTCCAGCTCGGCAACATGGTGCTGTCGAAGACACCGATCCATCTGTCGCGCAATCTGCTTTTGCCACGCAGCCGCAGCCTTGAGGCGATGAACTTCCAGCGCGGCGCACTCGAGGCGTTGGTCGAGACCCCGCTCGGCTTCATCCGCTTCTATTCCACGCATCTCGACCATCGCAGTCCGGTTGAACGCGCCAACCAGATCCGGTTCCTGCGCCAGCGCCTGTTGAACTATGCCTTCGAGGGCGGCGGCCTCTCCGGCATTCCCGAGATCGGCCTGCCGGACCTGCCCTATCCCGAAGCCTTCATCGTCATGGGCGACTTCAACATGCTGCCCGGCTCGCCCGAATATGTCGAACTCGTCGGCCGCCCGGACCATGAATTCGGTATGCCGCTGACCGCCGATCTCGCCGTCGACGTCGCCCAGCGCCTGAACACACCAGACGTCGTCACCTGGGTCGATCCCACGCGACCCGAAGACACAAGCCGCCACAAGCGCATAGACTACATCTTTACCTCGGCCTCGCTCGCCGGATCGCTGAAGCGCCTGTGGGTCGACCGTCAAGCGGTCGGTTCGGACCATCTCCCGATTTGGGTCGAGATGGGCTGAGTTGAGTCCGATCCACAACCAACGTTGCCAAACCAGTCGTTTGGAGGCACGCGCCTAGGTGTGTTGAGATTCAGGTCAGGCCGAGCCGAAAACACTGGTTTTCGAGAACCGGAGCGGAGCGTACTTAAGTACGTGCACCGGAAGCGCATAAACCCGCATTTGCAGGCCGGCCTCACCTGAATATCAAAACACCTAAAAATGCACCCAATTGCGCAGGCTGATCCAGGTCTTTCTGTCCAGCCGGTACCGCTCGACCGGCACCTGGCCGGCGACGATCGAGTTCAGCATGCCCTGGCCGGCATACTGGAAGCCGCATTTGTGGATGACCCGGCGCGAGGCCGGATTGATCACCCGCGTCGAAGCCTGCAGCACCTGGATCGACGTCCGTTGGAAGGCGAGGTCGACCAACGCGTGCGCGGCCTCCGTCGCATAGCCGCGCTTCCAATAGGGCTCGCCGATCCAGTAGCCGAGTTCCAGCCCGCGATCGGTCATGTTGAGGCCGGCGCAGCCGACGAAAATGTCGGTGCCGGCCAGCGTCAGGGCGTAGGCGATGCCGGCCCGGCGCGACCTGGTCATGGCCAGGAAGGCGCGTGCCTCGGCCTCGCCATAGGGGTGCGGCATGCGGGCCAGCATCTCGGCGACGTGACGGTTGTCGGCAAGCTCGACCAGTTGCGCGATGTCGGCTTCACACGGGGCGCGCATCACCAGCCGCTCCGTGGCCAGCACCGGGCAATCTATCGCGTAACTTTCGTCTTCGGTGTCTTCCGCTTCGGCAACCATTCGACGTCCTCCAGGCAAGAAAAAAGGGGAGATGGAAAACCCATCTCCCCTGATCCTTTTCCTGGCTCCATTCACTGGTTTGGCCAGACACCGGTTCCCGAGATGGGCGCCGGTTTTATAGTGCGGAACCGGCTACTCCGCGGCTTTGGTAATCGGGTTGACCGATACGTAGGTTCGGCCGTTGGCTTTTTTGTTGAAGGTGACTGCGCCGGTCTCGAGCGCAAAAAGGGTGTGGTCCGTGCCCATGCCGACATTGACGCCGGGATGCCAGGTGGTGCCGCGTTGACGGATGATGATGTTGCCCGGGATGACGGCTTCGCCGCCGAACTTCTTCACGCCCAGACGCTTGGAATGCGAGTCGCGACCGTTGCGCGACGAGCCGCCAGCTTTCTTGTGTGCCATCTAACTAACTCCGATGCGCCCTGGGGCGCTTGAATGGTCTTATGAACGCGTTCGCGTTCCGTTTCAAGTCCGATCCGGCGACCTTGTCGCCGGTTCGTTTACTTCTTCGCCAGTTCCTTGGCCTGCTCGCGCCAGTCGTTGATCTGGTCGGTGCTGAAGGGCATGTGCGCGTCGATCTTGGCCACGTCCTTGTCCGACAGCTTGGCAAGCTGGGCGAAGGTGGTGATGCCCTGCTCGTGCAGCTGGCCGGCGGCAACCGGGCCGATGCCCTTGATCACGGCCAAATCGTCCGGCTCGCCCTTCGGCGCCTTGAACAGCGGCGCGGCGACGGCGGTCTCCGTCTTGGCTTCATCCTTCGGAGCAGCCTCGGCTTTGGCTTCGTTCTTCGCCTTGGCTTCCTTCGGCGCGGCCTCGGCCTTCGCCTCGGGCGCTACGTCAGCCTTGACTTCCTTGGCTTCCACCTTGGCTGAGGCCTTCTTGGAAGGCTTGGCGCCACCCAGCAGGATCTCGGCGATCCGCACGGTGGTCAGAAGCTGGCGGTGGCCGATCTTGCGGCGCGAATTCTGCCGGCGGCGCTTCTTGAAAGCGATGACGGTGCGGTTCTTGCCCTGCTCGACGACTTCCGCCGTGACCAGAGCGCCATCGACGAACGGGGCGCCGAAGGTGACATTTTCGCCTTCGCCATGGGCGAGGACGCTGCCGATTTCGACGATATCGCCGACATTGGCTTCGAGCTTCTCGATCTTCAGGAGATCGTTGGCGGCAACGCGATACTGCTTACCGCCCGTTTTAATGACTGCGAACATTTTTTGCCTTTCGCTGTTCGGTCGGCCTCGATGAGCCGCGTCACGCGGTTCGGCCGTCTTTTTGTCAGTCTGCGGGTTCGAAAAACAAGCGGCGTGGAAGAACCCTCCACGCCGATTGCGCGCTTCCCCTAACCGAAGGTTCGGTACGAGTCAAGGCAAACGGGCGGAATCCTTGGCCATGCGGCCTCCTTGCCGCGCCCGATCCCTCCGGTCGAGGACCGGTTGGCCTATCTGCCGACGTGGCCGCGGCGCAGCCCTCCCGGCAAAGCCCGCACAGGAAGCTGAATTTCCCCGTGGATTTGGCCTTGTAACCTGCCCGCCCAGCCGTTATCTAGTGCGCCGCGCCGGCAACGGCCGACCATGACCGCGGAGAGGTGGCAGAGTGGTCGAATGCACCGCACTCGAAATGCGGCATGGGTGCAAGCCCATCGGGGGTTCGAATCCCTCCCTCTCCGCCACCCTACGCCCTGCGGGCTTCGGGTGGCAGGCCACCCGGAACCGCATCTGGGCGTAGGAGTGTCGCCCGAAGCTACGAAGTAGCGTAGGGGGACCGGAACGAAGCAGGATGCCCTCCGAAGCTTCAGCGTAGAGGCTGCCGCTAGGCAACGAGCCCTTGTCTGATCTGGTTCACTTCTTCGATCGGGACTGGATGCCCGGTGAGGAAGCCCTGCATCAAATTTACCCCCAGGCGCTGCAGCAATATATACTGCTCTTCCGTTTCGACACCCTCGGCGAGCACGACATGGCCGAGATTGCGCAGCAGTCCGACCATGTCCCGCAACAGGCTCAAGCCACGAGACGTCTGGCAATCGTGGAGGAAGCTGCGATCGATCTTGACCACGTCGAATTTGAAGCGGCGGAGCCATGTCAGGCCGGCAAATCCCGTTCCGAAGTCGTCCAGCCAGATCTGAACGCCCAGTTTTCGCAACCGCTCCACGTTTCTGACCGCTTGCGCCTCCAGAAAGATGTCACTGCCTTCGGTGATTTCGATGGCCAGTTTCTGGGGCGCAAGGCCGTGCCTGCCAAGGATTTCGGTGATCCGGAGCGAAAAGTTGGGAGCCTTGAGCTGAAGAACGGAGACGTTCACCGTCACGACCGAGCCCAAACCGTATTCCGCCATGTCGCCGCACGCTCGATCGATCAGCCACGTACCCAGCTCCACGATCGCTCCGGTCTGCTCGGCAAGGGGTATGAATACGGACGGACTGATCATGGTGCCGTCGAAGTCACATAGCCGCATCAGACTCTCGTGCCCCAGCACGCGCCCCGACGCCAGCTCGCGAATTGGCTGGTAAGCGACGGAAACGAGCTGGTTGGAAACTGCCACCTTCAGCAGTTCTGAAAGATTTTCGCCGGAGCGATCCTGGCTGGTGGCGTGCGGGTCGTAAATCGTGAACGTAGCCCGACCGGCAAACTTGGAAGCGTAGAGTGCGCGGTCAGCTTCCTGCAGCAGGATTCTAAGCTCTATGCTCTGATCGGCGCGCGTCAACGACGCTCCGGCACTGATCGTGACGATGTTGAGCTTGTCGCCCCGATCAGGGTGATAGATATCCAAATCCTCTACAGCGCGACAGAATTTATTCGTTATCTCATGAAGGTGAGCCCGCCCGGTGACCTTGCAGAGAATGACGAATTCTTCTCCGCCATAGCGGGCCGCGATGGCGTTGTTGGCAGCCGCCATCTCGGAAAGGACATGGGCGAGTTTGATCAGGCAATCGTCGCCGGCCTGATGACCAAGTCCGTCATTGAACCTTTTGAAGTAGTCGACGTCGATCAGAATGAGCCCTATCTCGTCGTCGTCTGCGGCCCAGTCTTCGCGCAGCTCCGAGAATTCTCGAATGATCGCCCTGCGGTTCTTCATTCCCGTGAGCGGATCGGTGTCGGCGATTTCGGTTAGCTTCTGCCCCTTCTTGATAGCAGCCTGCTCCTGGAACTGCGCCCGAAGCGCGTGCAGGAAAGTCTGGTACCGCTCCAGGCTCAGCCGCCAGGAAAGATAAAGCGACAAGACGAGACAGTTCACGAAATAGGCCGACAGCACGATGCGGCCGGCGATGTCGGCCTGAAGGGAGAACATCGCGGCGTACACAAAGCTTGCGGCGACCGTCGCGGAGGCAAGGGCTGAAAGCCAAAAACGGAAGTTGAAGAACAGATTCGCACCCAGGATGAACACTGTGCCAAAAACCATGAAATGGGAGAGGGCATCCTGATGCTCTGTTCCAACAGCGGAGACGAGCCACCCAAGGGCACCGGAGACAATCGCCAGCGCTGCTACAAGGTGCAAGGTGGCAAGGGCAAAGCCCCGTCGGGCGACAAATTCGACAAGCGCCAGGGAAGTGATCCCTAGCGTAACGCGCGTCAAAACAAGCCGGCCGGCGACATCCGGAAAGAGAAACCAATCGAAAAGGCCATAGGCCACATAGCTGAATACAGCAGCCGCAATACCCCATCGCACAAGGCTGCGATTCTCATCGGCATCCTTCTGCAGGAACAGTGTCAGGAGTTCCGGATCGGCGGAATGCCACCGCGGACGTCCAATCGCTGCCGCCACCTTCTGGGCAACGTCCTCGCTCAGTTGCATCGCAACGCTCCTCCGCGATCTGCAGTAGCGAATGCAACAGCCGACGTCGCCTGCGGTCGGGGAATGAAGACGTCCCTGTCCGCAAGAAAAGTCAGATGTCGCTAACCGAGGGTAAACGGGCGGTTCGGATTTAGCCAGTTTGCAGGATTGATGGCCGTCCCGTTGATTAAAATTTTGCTAAAATTTTATTAAAATTGTTAGCATTGGTTGGCGGCGCACCTATGCTGCTGGCCGGGGACCGGGGCGGTAAACCGGAGAGTAAACGGCATGCCTATCAAGCCAAAACTGCAGCTCGACCAATACAGCCTGGTCACCACCAGGCTGATGAAGAAACATGTTGCGACCTCCGAAGAGGCGGCTGACTCCGACGAGTTGAGGGACAGCACGGCCCAGCTCGCCCTGATACTGGACCTTGCTCATCAAGCCTTTGCGCGAAACAAACCGGCCGCCCCCGTCGTCCATCGTTTGGCGGGGCGACTCCACAAGCTCCGCCGGCAGGTTGCTACCGCGGTTTGGCAGAAACTCGTTCCTTTGGCTCAGCAGCATCGGGTCGCGGAATATTTGCTCCAGGACCCGTTCACGCGGTGGTCGGTCGAAAAACCGCGCGGGTATTCGGGCGATGCAGGCCTGCTGGATATTTACTACAAGCATCCGATCGCCGACGAGATCGTGGCCTCGTCGACCTTACTTGGTCGGCAAATCTATGCGTACACCAGTGAAGCTGCCAGTTCGGTGGCGGGGCGCGAGCGGCGGGATATTCTGGCCAGGACCGTGGACGAGACGGCCAGCAGTGTGGAAAAGGCTGAGGTGCTGGCGATTGCCTGCGGCCACCTCAGGGAAGCCGAACGCTCCGACGCGTTGGCCAGGCATAAACTGCAACGTTGGATCGGCCTGGATCAGGACCCCGTCAGCGTAGCCACGGTGAACCACGACTTTGCCGGCACGGCAGTCGAGGCAGTCCAGGGTTCCGTACGCGGCATCCTACGCCGCGCCTACGCCCTTGGCACATTCGATCTCGTCTACGCATCGGGGCTTTACGATTACCTGCCGCGTGCCATCGGCGTCCGCCTGCTTCAAAGAGCCATGGAACTCGTCAAGCCCGGTGGCGAATTCCTGTTTGCCAATTTCAGCGACGAGATAACGACGGATGGTTACATGGAGACTTTCATGGATTGGCCGCTCATCCTACGTTCGGCCGACGATATGTGGGACATCATCAATGCCGCCCTCGGCGGGAGTCCTTTCGACGCGAAAGTCTACTATGGCTCGAACCGGAATATCGTTTACGGCAAGGTGAGGAAGGGCGATCTCTAACTAGGCGCGGGAATCGCGCGCGCATCCCCGTAGCAAGGTAGGTCTGCCATGACGAGGCCATGTCTTCGCCGGCTTTCCGGCGACGGGCGAGCAGCTCGTCCGGGCTGCGGTCGGCCTACGCCGTGTTCGTTCTGCTTGCCGCCATACAGATGTGGCGGCGGTTCCAGCAGCACGACGGTGCTGCCCGCTCGGCGGGCTGCGTCTGGCCGTGTTGCTGGCACTGCCGCTGATCGCCAGGCTGTCGGTCGTGCAATGCAACGCGACTGGCCGGCCTGATCAGGCCTCGAAATAGCCGGGACGGTCGAGATCGGCGATGAGCCCAAGCCCGGTCGGCTGCCATCCCAGCGCAGTGCGGGTCTGCTCACTTGACGCCGACAAGTCCCTGCCGATGAAATGCCCGAGAAAGCCGAAATGCGCAGCCGCCTCCTCGGGGCCTATGGAAACGACCGGCAGGCCGAGCCGGCGGCCGATGATCTCGGCGATCTCTTTGCTCGCCACGCCCTGTTCGGCAACCGCATGATAGCTGACGCCGCCCGCCCCCTTCTCCAGCGCCAGCCTGTACAGGGTGGCGGCGTCGAACCGGTGCACCGCCGCCCAGCGATTTGCGCCGTCGCCGACATAGGCCGAGACGCCCTTTTCACGCGCAATGGCAATCAGCATCGGCACGAAACCGTGATCGCCCTCGCCATGGACGGTCGGCGCCAGCCGCACCGTCGATGCGCGCACCCCGCGCGCTGCGAGCGCCACGGCCGTTGCTTCCGAAGCGCGCGGCATGGAGACCGATGGAGGCGCAGGTTTGTCGTCTTCGGTTGCCGGCCTTCCCTGAGCAAAACCGGCGAGTCCGGAGGTGACAAGCAGCGGCCGCTCGGAACCCTCGAGCGCCGCGCCGAGCGTTTCGATGGCGCGCTGGTCAACTGCGCAACTGGCGGCGAATCTCGAAAAGTCGTGGTTGAAGGCCGTGTGGATGACGCCATCCGATTGGGCAGCGCCGCTGCGCAGGCTCTCGAAATCCTCGATATCGCCGCGATGCGCCTCGGCGCCCGCGGCCACGATCGACTCCGCACCTGCTTCCGACCGCGCGAGGCCAAGCACCTGATGGCCCGCCCCGAGCAATTCCCGCACAACAGCCGAACCGACAAAACCGGTAGCCCCGGTAACGAACACACGCATGATCATTTCTCCTTGGTTTTCGGCGAAGGCCGTACAGGCAGCCCGTTGCCGAAGGAGATAGAAGGTTGCGATCATACGATCTATACTGTAAAATCCGAGATATCTTCGCAATCGTCCGAGAACGCTCATGGATCCGCTGTCAGACGTGCTGTCGCTACTGAAGCCGCGCAATTACCTGTCGGCTGGGCTGGAAACCGGTGGCGACTGGGCGATCCAGTTCCCTGACCAGCAGGCCGCCATCAAATGCGGCGCCGTGGTGTCCGGCCGATGCTGGCTGTCGGTCGAGGGCGTCCCTGACGCGGTGCGGCTGGACGTGGGCGACTGCTTCCTGTTGCCGCGCTGCCGGCCTTTCCGCCTTGCCAGCGATCTCGGCCTGCCGACGGTCGATGCGCGAACGATCTTTTCACCGGCGCGGACCGGCGGCATCACCGTCCATAATGGCGGCGGCGATTTCCTCCTGGTCAGCAGTCGCTTCACGCTGTCCGGCGACCATGCCGGCATCCTGTTGCGGATGCTGCCGCCCATCGTCCACATCCGCGGCGAGAGCGACCATTCGGCGCTTCGCTGGCCGGTGGAGCGGATGATGCAGGAATTGCGCCAGCGGCGTCCCGGCGGCTTTCTCATCGTCGAGCACCTCGCCCACATGATCCTGATCGAGGCCTTGCGCCTGCATATGACCGCGCAAGGCAATGTCGGCTGGCTGTTCGCACTCACCGACAGGCAGATCGGCGCGGCGATCGGCGCCATGCACGAGGACCCGGCGCATGGCTGGACATTGCAGCAACTGGCGGAGCGCGCCGGCATGTCGCGATCGACTTTTGCGCTCAGATTCAAGCAGACGGTCGGGGCCTCACCCCTGGATTATCTGACGCGCTGGCGCATGATGCTGGCCGGCGACAGGCTGATGCATTCCGGCGATCCGGTTTCCGTCATCGCCCTGGCGCTCGGCTACGAATCCGAAAGCGCCTTCAGCACGGCATTCAAGCGCGTCATGGGCTGTTCGCCGCGGCAGTACAGCCGCCAGGAGCCGGACCCGACTGCGCAGGCCGAACGCGAAGCCGCCTGAGGCGGCGATCCGAGCGCCTTGATTACCTTGCCCTTAGAGGCTGTAGCGCGAACGAAACTCGGTGAACGACATCGCCAGATTGTTCTCGTCCACATGGCCGGTGATTCCGTCCACACTGCGCGAGTCGAGTTGTAGCGGGCGAGCCAGAGCGGACAATTGCCGAAGCCGCTCGGATTTCCCAGCGCGCTTCGACCGCTGCGGCCCTTCTGCTCAAATCGATCCCTTGCTTGCTCCATGGCATGCGCTTGACAATCGACTGATTCGCAACCCTTCGGGGATATAAGTATTCCAGTTAACTTAGGGATAATCGGCAGGAGGAACTAGATTTCAGACGCTCAATTGGCACGAGCAAAATCGCGTTTTTCATGCTTTCAGAATGACTTGCTCGCGTGCTGGCGGTTAACCGGCACCAACTTCTCCGATTTCCTTGCCTCTACGGCTGGGTAGCGCAATAGGGTTAATTGCGCGATTGCTAATATGCCTATATCTTAGGCGGCGCGGGGGGCCTCATATCTTCCCGCAGTGGCCGGTGCGGTGAAGCCCCACAAGCATGCCCAACCTGCACCGGCCATTCCCTATCTTTTCCAAGAGCTTCCGTGAAGCCTCTAGGACGCGTCGCGTTTCGGCGATGGTCGATTGCAGGGAGTCCAGTTGGCTCTCCGCTCGGAGCTGGCTACGGCGGGCGCTTTCAATGAACTGGTGGTCAGGTTCCCACCGGTCTTTCATCGGGCTTAGCCTCTCTACAGACGAACGAACTTGTCGAGATGCAGGCGTATCCGCTGGCCCTCAGCATAGGACAGCGCAAACGGTTCAATCACGAATGATCGGGTAATTTCCTGGTCTTCCTTGGCCACAGGAACGGACCATCCGCCGCCGGCTTCGACCACTTCCACGCAAGGCAATGCTTTGCGGATTGGACCCACGTTTCCACCACAGCCTCTATACGAAAAGCAATGGTAACCTCGAGTTTTATACTCCCGTCGAAAGCGGGTTTTCAACAACAAAGATGGTCTGAATCATACCATTCGGGTCAGCGGATAGCGGCTGCCGAGGTAGCGTCTCCAAGGCCGAGAAAACCGCCATCCGCGCGCAACAGCGGGTTTCCATAGTCACGGCTACATCCGAAGAATCGACCGCATAGATTCAGGAATGTGTGTTGTCGTCACGGTTCCATACAATTTAGAAGGCCATTCCCCTACGGCAGGGTAGCGCCAAAATGAAAGGATAAGCGGGCGGGCAAGTTGAAGGCGTACTGATGCCGGATCGGGCTTTGGTCCAGCAAAACCCTTTCAGCCTGGCGTCTCGGAAAGGTGCGCGGCAATGGCGCTCACAAAAGCCTTGCCGAACTCCTTGAGTTTGGCGGCGCCGACGCCATTCACCCCGGCAAAATCGTCGAGGTCTTGCGGACGACGCTCGGCCATGTCGATCAGTGTACGATCCGAAAACACCACATAGGCCGGCACCTGGCGTTCCTTGGCCAGACGCAGCCGCAGCGTCTTGAGCGCCGCGAGCAGCGACGCATCTACATTTTCGCTCTGGGGGCTCTGCCCGGCGCGAGCCGCGCGGCGCGCGGCGCGCGTGCGCATCTCGACCCGATACTGGAACGGCACCTCGTCCCGGCCGAGTGCGTGGCCCTTGTCCGCGATGGCCAACCCGCCATGGCCGGCCGGGTCCGGCATCAGGAAACCGTTCGCGACCAGCTGGCGAATCATAGATTGCCAAAAATCCTTCTTGTGCGCGGCGCCACTGCCGAAGGCTGCCAGCCTGTGATGCCCCCTTGCCGCGATCTTTTCAGTCTCGTGGCCGATCAGGATGTCGATGACATGGCCGGCGCCGAAGCGCTCGCCGCTCTGCGCCACCGCCGCCAGGATGAGGCGCGCCTCGGAGGTGCCGTCGGCGCGCGGCGCCTGTTCCAGGCAATTGTCGCAATTGCCGCAAGGGACCGCCTCTTCACCGAAATAACCGAGCAGCACCTGGCGGCGGCACTCGGCCGTCTCGCAATAGCCGATCAGCGTATCGAGCCGGCCATGCGAGCGGCGCTTGTGTTCGACAGCGGCGTCCTCGTCGTCGATGAACATGCGGCGCATGCGGATGTCGCCAAGGCCGTAAAGCATATGCGCCTCCGCCGCCCGGCCGTCGCGACCGGCGCGGCCGATTTCCTGGTAATAGGCCTCGAGGCTGCCCGGCAGGTCGGTGTGGAAGACATACGCGACATCAGGCTTGTCGATCCCCATGCCGAAGGCGATGGTCGCCACCATGACGACGCCCGACAGCGTCATGAAGGCGTTCTGGTTGGCATCACGCGCCTCCTTGCTCATGCCGGCGTGATAGGCGAGCGCGGGGACGCCGTTCTTTTCGAGGAATGCCGCCATCTCTTCGGTCTTCTTGCGCGACAGGCAGTAGACGATGCCGCTGCGCCCCTGATGGCGCTCGATGAAGTTGAGCAACTGCCGCTTGCTGTCCTGCTTGGGCTCGATGGCAAGCTTGATGTTGGGCCGGTCGAAGCCAAGCACCTGCGTTTCGACACGCCCGCCAAACAGCCGTCTCTCGATGTCTGCCCGCGTCGTCTCGTCCGCCGTCGCCGTCACCGCAATGATCGGTACGTCGGGAAAGATGCCACGCAGCTGCGACAGGTCTTCATATTCGCGCCGGAACGCCGGCCCCCACTGCGAAATGCAATGCGCCTCGTCGATGGCGATCAGGCTGACATCGAGCCTGGCAAGCGCATCCAGCATCCGCTCGGTCATCAGCCGTTCCGGCGCGAGGTAGAGCAGCCGCGTCTGGCCCGACGCGACGCGGCGCCATGCCGCGACATTGGCATCACGGTCGATCGAGGAATTGATCGTATCGGCGGCGACGCCGGCGAGGCGCAGCGCGGCGACCTGATCCTGCATCAGCGCCACTAGCGGCGAAACGACAATGGTCAGCCCACCCTTGACCAGCGCCGGAACCTGGTAGCACAGCGATTTGCCGGCACCCGTCGGCATGACGGCCAGCACATGGCGGCCGCCAAGCAGCGCCTCCATCACCGCGGCCTGTCCGGGACGGAAATCGTCGAAGCCGAACACGTCCTTGAGGACGCGCCGTTTGGGATCGTGCGTCGGCACGCTTGTCGTCAATATCTGCATCACTGATGTTTCGATCGGCCGCCCGAAGCAGCGGCGTGGACAGAACGATTAGCGCAGCCCCTGCGTGACCACAACAAGCAGCAGCAACACCCCACCGGCGATCGACCTGATTGGCATCGTTAAACCTATCTTCACCATGTTGCGGCACCGTCCAACCCTGCGGCGATGTTTCGAGTACCGCTGCGCCACGAGCGCACAGGCAACAGCCCGCGCCTCCCCAGGAGGCGCGGGTTTCCTGTTTCTGGAATTGCCGAAAAAGGTCAGGCCAGGAAATCGGCGCGGTGCGGGGTAAAGCTGTCGACCAGGCGCCCGGCCTCCAGCGCCTTGACGCCGTGCACCAGATTGGACGGCACGATGAAGCTGCCGCCGGTCTCGATGGTCGCGGTGCGGCCGTCGATGGTCACCTCGAAGCGGCCTTCGGCGACATAGCTGGCCTGGACATGCGGGTGCGAATGCAGCGCGCCGACGCCGCCCTTGTCGAAGCCGAACTCGACCATCATCAGCTCATCGGTGGAGACGAGAACGCGCCGCCTGTTGCCGTCCGGCGTCGGCGTCCACGCGCTCTCGCCGGGCTGTGCGAAAATCTTGGCTTCAATCATGACCATCTCCTCATCGCGCCAGCCAGCCGCCGTCCACGGGAACCACCGCGCCATGCATATAGTCGGACGCTGGCGCCAGCAGGAACACGGCGGCATCGCCTATGTCTTCCGGCCCGCCCCAACGTCCCGCCGGAATGCGCGCCAGGATGGCAGCACTGCGGTCGGGATCGGCGCGCAACGCCTCGGTGTTGTTGGTTTCGATATAGCCGGGCGCAATGGCGTTGACGTTGATGCCTTTTGCCGCCCATTCGCAGGCCAGCAGCCGGGTTATGCCGAGCGCGCCATGTTTCGACGCGGTATAGGACGCGACGCGGATGCCGCCCTGGAAACTCAGCACCGAGGCGATGTTGACGATCTTGCCGCGCCGCCTCGGGTCGGTCAGCACGCGCCTGGCAAAACCCTGGCTGAGAAAGAACAGCGTCTTCAGATTGACGTCGACGACGTCGTCCCAGTCGGTTTCCGAGAAATCGACCGCATCGGCGCGGCGGATGATGCCGGCATTGTTGACCAGCCCGTCGATCGGGCCGGTCTTCTCCCACACCTGGTCGAGCATGGCCTTGGCGGCAACATGATCGGCGAGATCGCACCGCACAGTCTCGAACTGGCCGCCGGCTTCCGCGACTTGTCTTTCCGTGTCGTCCATCGCCGAGCGGCCGACACCGATGACGGTGCCGCCGGCGCGCGCGATCGAGACCGCGATGCCCTGGCCGATGCCGGTGTTTGCGCCGGTGACCAGGACGCGCTTGCCGGCCAGGCTGAAGGAGGAAGGGCCGCTCAACGCAGTTCGCCCAGCGGCACCGGGTCGACATCGGTGTAGTCGACATTGTCGCCGGCCATCGCCCAGATGAAGGAATAATTCGAGGTGCCTGCCCCTGAATGGATCGACCAGCCGGGCGACAGCACTGCCTCCTCATTGGCCATGACGATGTGGCGGGTTTCGTCCGGCTCGCCCATGAAATGGAAGACGCGCGCCGTCTCCGGCAGGTCGAAATAGAGATAGGCCTCCATGCGCCGGTCATGCACATGGCAAGGCATGGTGTTCCACACCGAGCCCGGCGCCAGCTGCGTCATGCCGACGACCAGCTGGCAGGTCTTGACGCCATCGGCATGGATGAACTGGAAGATCGAGCGCTCATTGCAGGTTTCCTTGCTGCCGAGGTCGAGCCGCTTGGCGTCGCCGATGCGGATCAGCCGGTTCGGATAGGCGTGATGCGCCGGGGCGCTGAGCAGATAGAATTTGGCCGGCGCTGCCTTGTCGGCCGACGCGAACGCCACGTCGGTGCTGCCCATGCCTAGATAGAGCATGTCGCGCGCCTGCAACTGGTGGGTGTCGCCATCTGCCGTCACCGAGCCGGCGCCGCCGATGTTGACGATGATCAGCTCGCGGCGGTCGAGAAAATTCCTGGTCCCCGTTGGCTTGATCGCTTCCAGCGGCAGCGCTGTCCCTTCCGGCACGGCGCCGCCGACGATCATGCGGTCATAATGGGCATAGGTCAGGCTGACGCGTCCCGGCTGGAACAGGTCGTCAATATGGAAGTTGTGCCGCAGTTCGTCGGTGCCCATAGAAGCCGCGGCAACCGGGTCGATGGCGAAACGCGAGGTGAAATCGGTATGCGGGTGACTTTGAGACATTACTGCTCCGGCTGAAATGGTTATTCGGATGCCGTCGCCCTGACCGAGTCGGCATAAAAGACCTGGCGGGCGTGCAGGCGCTCGCGGTAGCGCTGCTGGCTGGCGGTGAGATGGGTGCGCATCGCCTCGCGCGCGGCTTCGGCGTCGCCTGACGTGATCGCATTCAGGATCACCAGATGCTCGCGCTGCAGCCCGCGCTGATAGCTGTCGGATTGCACAAGTTCCGTCGACCAGGGCGAGGTCACGTCGCAGGGAATGGCGCGGCGTCCGAGCACATCGAGCATCTCGACATAGAACGGGTTGTTGGTGGCGCTGGCGATTGCCCGGTGGAAGGCGAGATCGGCCGGACCGGTCGGCTCGCTGTTGAGAAGCAGCCGTTCGAATTCGAAGAACGCTTCCTGGATCGCTGCTTCCTGCGCGGCGTTGCGGCGAATGGCGGCGAGCCCGGCCGATTCGATTTCGACGGCCAGGCGCACTTCGAGCACATTGAGCGCGATGGAATCCTTGCTGCCCATGTCGGCGGCGAGCGCGCCGAACATCGTTGAGATGTGCTCGGTGACGAACACGCCTGCGCCCTGGCGCGCCTCGACCAGCCCGTCGGCGGCGAGCTTGGCCAGCGCTTCGCGGATGACGGTGCGGCTGACGCCGAAGGTCTCGGTCAGCTGGCCCTCGGTCGGCAATTTGTGGCCGGGCAGGATCTCGCCCGCCTGCAACTGCTTGCGGATCGCCGCAACGACGGTCTCCGACAGTTTGGGTTTTCTCTCGACCCTGAGATCAACAGCGCTATCCGATGCCATATCGCACCCCTGTTTGAAGACGCCTATTTGAACACGCTCGGCAACCAGAGCGAAATCGCCGGAATATAGGTCACCAGCCCCAGAACCAGGATGCCCGCGCCATAGAACGGCCAGATCGAGCGCATCGCTTCCCAGACCGTAATCTTGCCGACGGCACAGGCGACGAACTGCACCGTGCCGACCGGTGGCGTGTTGAGGCCAATGCCGAGATTGAGGATGGTGATGACGCCGAAATGCACGGGGTCGACGCCGTAATGGGTGACCAGCGGCAGGAAGATCGGCGTGCAGATGATGATCATCGGCCCCATGTCCATGAAGGTGCCGAGCAGCAGCATCAAGACGTTGAGCAGAAGCAGCACCACCAGCGGATCGGTGGAGATGGCGTTCATGCCTGCGATCAGCAACACCGGCACTTTGAGATAGGCCATCAGCCAGCTGAACGAGGCCGCCGTGCCGATGATCAGCAGCACCATTGAGGTCGTGCGCACCGCGCCCTTTGTGGCATGGACGAAATCGCCCCAGGCCATCGACCGGTAGACGAAGACGGTGACCAGCAAAGCGTAGATGATGGCGATGCAGGAGCTTTCCGTCGCCGTGAAAATGCCCGAGCGAACGCCGCCGAAGATGATCCCGATGAGCAGAAGTCCGGGGATGGCGATGACCGCCAGCTGGCCGACACGCGAGAAGCCGGGAAAAGCCTCGACCGGGTAGCCGCGGCTGCGGGCGACGAAATAGGCGGTGACCATCAGCGAAGCGGCGAACAGCAGACCAGGCAGGATACCGGCGGTGAACAGGTCGGCGATCGAAATCTTGCCGCCGCCGGCGATCGAATAGATGATCATGTTCTGCGACGGCGGCAGAAGCAGCGCGATCAGCGCCGCCATCGAGGTGACGTTGACGGCATAGTCGGCTCCGTAGCCGCGCGCTTTCATCTGCGGGATCATCAGCCCGCCGACGGCAGCGGCTTCCGCCACAGCCGAGCCGGAAATGCCGCCGAACAACGTCGCGGCGATGATGTTGACCTGACCGAGCCCACCGCGGACATGACCGACCAGCGAGCCGGCAAAGGAAACGATGCGCTGCGCGATGCCGCCGCGCACCATCAGGTCGCCGGCAAAGATGAAGAACGGGATCGCCATCAGCGAGAACGCCGACATGCCCGACTTCAATTGCTGGAACACCACCAGGGGCGGCAGGCCGAGATAAAGCACGGTGGCGAAGGACGCCGCACCCAGGCAAAAGGCGATCGGCGTGCCGGCAAACATCAAAAGCGTGAAGACGCCAAACAGGATCCAGAGTTCCATCTAGGCCTCCTGCACGGCCGGCATTTCCGGCACTTCTTCGAGATTGATATCCTTGTCGATGTCGGCGCCGGACCAGCGCAGCGCGATGCGTTCGGCCGAGAACAGGCAGATCAGAAAGCCGCCGGCAACCAGCGGCAGATAGTCGAAACCGCCGGGAAGTTCGAGCGCCGGGATGACAGTGTGCCAGGTCAGCCCGACCAGCTTGCAGCCGTACCAGACCATGCCGAAGCCGAAGCCGAACGCGATCAGGTCGGACAGGGTGCGCAGCGCCCATTTGCTGCCCTTGGGCAGGATATAGAGCAGCACGTCGAAGCCCATATGGTAATTCTCGCGCACGCCGACGGCAGCGCCCAGGAAGATGAACCAGTTCATCAGCATGATGGCGGTGACTTCGGTCCAGCTCGGTGACGCGTTGAGCACGAAGCGGGAAAACACCTGGTAGGCAACAAGCGCGGTCATGGCGACCATCCCGATGCCCGCGAGATAGAGCGCACCGTCGCAAATCTTCGAAAGCACCGCGCTGAAGCGCGGTGGCGCTCCGCTCCTGGCCGTTCCCGCAGTCATCCGATCCTCCCGGTCTTTCCGTCCCCTAAAAGCGATTGGCGGGGCGGCGCCATGCCGCCCCGCCAGAAAATCACTTGGTCGCCTGGATGCGCGTCGCGAGGTCCTTGAGCTCCGGCGTCTTCAGATACTTGTCGTAGACCGGCTTCATCGCATCGATCAGCGGCTGCTTGTCGATCTCGCTGACCTTGACGCCGGCCTTCTCGACGATCTCTCGCGACTTCTTCTCCTGCGCGTCCCACAATTCGCGCATCTTGACGACGCTATCCTTGGCCGCCTGCTTGACGATCGCCTGGTCTTCCGGCGTCAGTCTGTCCCAGCTCGATTTCGACATCACCAGCACTTCCGGCACGATCTGGTGCTGGTCGACGGTATAGTGCTTGGCGACTTCGTAGTGCTTGGCGGATTCGAAGCTGGGCCAGTTGTTCTCGGCGCCGTCGATGACGCCGGTTTCGAGCGCCGAATAGACCTCGCCATAGGCCATCGGCGTGGCGTTTGCGCCAAGCGCGTTGACCATGTCGACGAACACGTCGGACTGGATGACGCGGAACTTCATGCCTTTCAGATCGGCGATCGAGGTGATGTCCTTCTTGGTGTTGTAGAAGGAACGGGCGCCGGAATCGTAGAAGGCAAGGCCGACCAGATCATGCGTCTCGAAGGCCTTGAGGATCTCGTCGCCGATCGGCCCGTCCATGACATGGCGCATGTGCTCGACCGAACGGAACATGTAGGGCAGCGACGGCACCGCGGTTTCCGGCACGATGCCGTTGAACGGACCCATCGAGACGCGGTTCAGATCGATGACACCGGTCTGCGTCTGCTCGATCGTGTCTTTTTCCTCGCCGAGCTGCGCCGAATGATAGACCTCGACCGAATAGCGGCCGGCGGTGCGCTCCTTGATGAGCTCGCCGAGATATTTGACCGCCTCGACGGTCGGATACCCGTCCGGATGGGTGTCGGCCGAGCGCAGTACGGTCTGGGCGCCGGCAACGCCGATCATCAGCGAGCCGAAGGCGAATGTGGCTGCCATCAGTTTTGAAAAATGCAACATGACTGTCTTCCTCCCTTTTAAAATTCCACGCGCCCGGCTCACAGCCGGTACGCCTTCTTGGCAAGCGTGTAGGCAAGCTCCCGCGCCAGCTCATGCGCCTCGTCCTCACGCAGCCGGTGCTCGGCGACGAGACGGGCGAGAAAGGCGCAGTCAACCCGGCGCGCCACATCGTGACGGGCGGGAATCGACGGAAAGGCACGGGTGTCATCGTTGAAGCCGACGGTGTTGTAGAAGCCGGCGGTCTCGGTGGTCATCTCGCGGAACCGGCGCATGCCTTCCGGACTGTCGTGGAACCACCAGGCCGGCCCGAGCTTCAACGCCGGATAGACGCCGGCCAGCGGCGCCAGTTCGCGCGCGTAGCTGGTCTCGTCGAGCGTGAACAGAATGATGGAGAGGTCGCGCTCCAGCCCGACGCAGTCGAGCAAGGGTTTGAGCGCCGCGGCATAGTCGGTGCGGGTCGGAATATCGAAGCCTTTGTCGCGGCCGAATCTCTGAAGAATTCCGGGCGAATGGTTGCGCCATGAGCCGGGATGGATCTGCATGACCAGCCCGTCGTCGCGGCTCATCTTGGCCATCTCGGTCAGCATCTGGGCGCGAAACAGCTTGCGCTCGCGCTCGTCGTCCGAGCCGCGGCGGATGCGGTTGAACAGCTCTTCCGCCGCCGCATCGGAAAGATTGGCGGTCTCGGCCGTCGGATGGCCGTGGTCCGATGAGGTTGCGCCGAAGCTTTTGAAGAAAGCGCGGCGATTGCGATGCGCGTCGAGATAGCCGGCCCATGTGCCGGTGTCGCAGCCGGTGATCTCGCCCAGACGATCGAGATTGGCCGAAAATCCTTCGAAGTCGGGATCGACGACAGCATCCGGCCTGTAGGCAGTGATGACGCGGCCCTGCCAGCCGCTGTCGCGGATCGTCTTGTGCCATTGGAGATCGTCGAGTGCGCCCTCGGTCGTCGCGATGACCTCGATGTTGAAGCGCTCGAACAGCGCGCGTGGGCGATAATCGTCGCGCTGCAAAAGCGCCGCGATGGTGTCGTAATGGCGGCTAGCGGCGCTGGCGTTGAGCGGCTCTTCGATGCCGAACAGATGCTCGAGCACATGGTCGAGCCACAACCGCGTCGGCGTGCCGCGGAAGAGGTAATAGTGCTCGGCGAAGCGCCGCCAGATCGCCCTGGGATCGGTCTCGACCGGCGAGCCGTCGAGGGTCGGGACGCCGAGATCTTCCAGCCGCACGCCCTGGCTGAACAGCATACGGAAAATGTAGTGGTCGGGCACCACCAGCAATTGCGCGGGATCGGGGAATGGTTCGTTGAGCGCATACCAACGCGGATCGGTGTGGCCGTGCGGGCTGATGATCGGCAGGTCCTTGATGCCGGCATGGAGATCGCGCGCGATCGACAGCGCGCGCCCTGCGGCGGCAAAAAGCAGATCCGGATCGGTCAGTCCCGCCACGTCGTTCCTCCCAGGGGCGATATCGGTAGGATTGGAAAGAAATAATGTCAACATACAAAAACTGGATTGTTGTATGATGACTTTTAACCGGCGTCAGGTCATTGTGCAGCGGAAGAGCGGATGTTACGCCGCTAGCAGATCCCGCCCCGCACACCATCCAGCGACAAGCCGCGCCCAACAAGCCAAGCCATGACCAGCACACGCCTTTCCAACGCAACAGTGCAATCCTTGCCGGCCTCGGTCGCGGTCCCCCCCTATGATCGCGCCAGTGTCGCCCCAGGCATCGTCCATCTCGGCGTTGGAGCCTTCCACCGTGCCCATCAGGCCGCCTATGTCGATGACTGCCTAGCGGCCGGCGAGACCGGCTGGGGCATTGTCGGCGTCTCGCTGCGCAGCCCCGACACGCGCGATGCGCTGACGCCACAGGACGGGCTCTACACGCTGGCGGTGCGCGGCAGCGATGGCGAAGCGCTGCACATTATCGGCTCGATCCAGTCGATGCTGGTCGCGCCGGAAGACCCCGGCGCGGTGCTGGCCGCGCTGACCGACCCGCGCACCCGCATCGTCACCCTGACCATCACCGAAAAGGCCTATCTCAGGGCCGCCGACGGCAGCCTCGACGAAAACCATCCCGATATCGTCCACGATCTGGGCAATCCCGGATCTCCCAGGACAGCGCATGGATTCCTGGCGGAAGCGCTGGTGCGACGCCGGGCCGCCGGCACGCCGCCCTTCACCGTGCTTTGCTGCGACAACCTGCCGGCCAATGGCGCCACGCTGCACCGGCTGCTGGTCGGGTTTGCAAAACTGCGCGATGCCGGCGCTGCTGCTTCAGGCGACGCTGCCCTCGCCGGTCATATAGCCGATGACGTTGCATTCCCATCGAGCATGGTCGACCGCATCGTGCCGGCAACCACCGATGCCGACCGGGCGCGCATCGCGGTCGAACTCGGCCTCGAGGACGCCTGGCCGGTGATGACCGAGCCATTCCGGCAATGGGTGATTGAGGACAGGTTTCCAGCCGGACGGCCGGCCTGGGAGAAATTCGGCGTCACCATGGTCGAGGATGTCCGGCCGTTCGAGGACATGAAGCTTCGGCTGCTCAATGGCGCCCATTCGGGCATCGCCTATATCGGCCTGCTCAGCGGCCACGTCACGGTCGACCGCGCCTTCGCGGATCCCGCGATCCGCGCGTTCGTCGACCGGCTCTGGGCCGAGGCCATCCCGACCTTGCCTGGGGATGCCGGGCTCGACACCTCAGCCTATACGGCCGAACTTGCCGAACGTTTCTCCAACACAGCGCTGGCCCACCGCACGGCGCAGATCGCCAATGACGGCAGCCAGAAATTGCCGCAACGCATTGTCGCTACCGCCATCGAGCGCATCCAGGCCGGCCTGGTCCCGGAGCATCTGACGCTGGTGATGGCCGCCTGGATCGCCGCCTGCGAGGCGCGCGGCAAGGACCTGCCGGAAGCCCACTTTACCGATCCGCTCGACGCGGCGCTGGCGGCGCTCGACGAACGACGGATGCTGGAACGAGTAGCGGCGGTGTTCGACTGGGCCGGCTTCGCCAGCGGCAAGCCCGAGCGGCAGACGCTGATCGAACTGGTCGCCGCTCATCGCGAGCATATCCTGCAAGGCGGGATCGTGCTTGCGCTCTCAGCGCTCGGCATACCGGAGCCGACAAACGTAGGCTGAAGCTGGTCCGGAACCGCCCATTTCAAGCCTATTGTCCCGCCGGAGCGTCCAGCCTCTGCCGCGACGAATACTCCGTGCCTTGCGAATTCCAGAACAGTCGCACTGCCTTGCCGACCAGGTTTTCGGCAGGAACGAAGCCGACACTGAGCCGGCTATCGGAGGAATTATCCCTGTTGTCGCCAAGCACGAAATAGTGGCCTTCGGGCACGTCGAACACCCGCGTGTTGTCGGTTATTGAATTGTCCGTAAGACTGATGACGGAATAGGAAACGCCGTTGGGGAGGGTTTCACGTTGCAGTCTGGCGCTTTGGGGAGAGTCCTCGGAGCTGTACGGACCAACATCCTCGAGTTTGACCGCCACACCATTGATGCGAAGGATTCCGTCGACCATCTGGATTTTGTCGCCCGGCAGTCCAACGACCCGCTTGACGTAGTCGATGCTCGGATCCGCTGGAAATTTGAACACCACAATATCTCCGCGCTTCGGCTCGGCGGCAAAGATCCGGCCTTCGAAGGGCAGCAGCCCAAGAGGAACACTGTAGCGGCTGTAACCATAGGCAAACTTCGAGACGAAGAAATAGTCGCCGAGTTCCAGCGTTGGTGTCATGCTGCCTGCCGGGGTCGAAAACGGCTGGAAGAGGAATGTGCGGATCGCTAACGCGGCTCCGTAGGAGGTCAGCACGGCCAACAGCAGCACCGAAAGGCCGTGTGAATACCACCGGTTCGGTCTGTATCGTGACGCGAAAGGCACGACGAGCGCTACCCACAGGACCATGAGACCTAAACTGGAGAGATCCACCAGCCAGGCGAGATCGACCCCCGGCAGAACCGGGAATCCCACATATGTCAGCGCAATGCTTATGGCGCTGATCACCACCAGGCTGGCAACCGCCGGCCGGCCGGCGCCGATCCAAAGGAACCCGCCGAACGGACCGCCAAAGGCCGCGATCAGCGCCGTCGTCCACCGGGATCGCGAGGCCGCTTCCGGTTGCGTTGTCTGTTCCGTCATCGGCCACCCCAAATCGATAGACAGCCGGATTGTCGAACAACCAGAAAGCAGGGGCAAGCCCCGATCCGACTGTACCGCCGCAGCCAAATCGCGGTTCCGCCGGCGCCATCGCCTAATACAAGCTCATCTCGCCCTGACTGGCAGCCGGCATGCCGCCACCCGATCTGATCATGCTGGCTGCCCGCCCTGAAATCCCGCCAAGGCCCTGCGCCTATGCGAGACGATCCAGGATGGCGGCCGCAACAAAAAAGCCGGGCTGAGCCCGGCCTTTTCTTCAAGTCATTCTGCGGCTTACGCCGGCAGCAGCGCGCCTTCGAGCGTGGTAAGCTGGCTAAGGAACTGCTCCGCCTTGCTGCGGCTCTGGTCGTCCTTGGCGTCGGCGGCGTCTTCCTTGGCTTCCTGGATGCGGCGGGCGAGATCGGCGCGGTCGATATCGCCGACGGCGACCGCCGATTCGGCGAGCAGCGTGCAGCCGGCAGGGACGATGTCGGCAAAGCCGCCGAACACCACATAGCGCTCTTCCTTGCCGCCGGCGGTCTTCAGCGTGACGACGCCCGGCTTGATCGTGGTCATGACTGGCGCATGGTGCGCCATGACTGTCATTTCACCTTCGGCGCCTGGAATGACGACGGACTCGACCTGCTCGGAAACCAGGAGGCGCTCCGGCGAGACCAGTTCGAACTTGAAAGCTTCAGCCATGTCAATTTAGTGAGTAGGGAATAGTGAGTAGGGAGTAGGGAGAGGACAGCTGTCCTGATCACCCGGCCGCTATTCACTACTGACTACTGACTACTCCCTATTGCCTTGATTACGCTGCTTCAGCCGCCAGGCGCTGAGCCTTCTCGACCGCTTCGTCGATGCCGCCGACCATGTAGAAGGCGGCTTCCGGCAGGTGATCGTAGTCGCCGTTGCAGAGGCCCTTGAAGCCCTTGATTGTGTCGGCGAGGTCGACCAGCTTGCCCGGCGCACCCGTAAACACTTCGGCGACGAAGAACGGCTGCGACAGGAAGCGCTCGATCTTGCGGGCGCGGGCCACCGTCTGCTTGTCCTCTTCCGACAGCTCATCCATGCCAAGGATGGCGATAATGTCCTGCAGCGACTTGTAGCGCTGGAGGATCGACTGCACCTGGCGGGCGACGGCATAGTGCTCCTCGCCGACGACCAGCGGATCGAGCATGCGCGAGGTCGAGTCGAGCGGATCGACGGCGGGGTAGATGCCCTTTTCCGAGATCGCGCGGTTGAGCACGGTCGTCGCGTCCAGGTGGGCGAACGAGGTCGCAGGCGCCGGGTCGGTCAAATCGTCGGCCGGCACGTAGATCGCCTGCACCGAAGTGATCGAACCCTTGGTCGTTGTGGTGATGCGTTCCTGCAGCGCACCCATGTCGGTGGCCAGCGTTGGCTGGTAACCCACGGCCGAAGGAATACGGCCGAGCAGCGCCGACACTTCAGAACCGGCCTGCGTGAAGCGGAAGATGTTGTCGACGAAGAACAGCACGTCCTGGCCCTGGTCGCGGAAATATTCGGCGACCGTCAGGCCGGTCAGGCCGACGCGGGCACGCGCGCCCGGCGGCTCGTTCATCTGGCCATAGACCAGTGCCGCCTTGGAGCCTTCGCCGCCGCCCTTCTTGTTGACGCCGGACTCGATGAACTCGTGATAAAGATCGTTGCCCTCGCGGGTGCGCTCGCCGACGCCGGCGAAGACCGAGAAGCCGCCATGCGCCTTGGCGACGTTGTTGATCAGCTCCTGGATCAGAACCGTCTTGCCGACGCCGGCGCCGCCGAACAGGCCGATCTTGCCTCCGCGGGCGTAGGGCGCCAGAAGGTCGAGCACCTTGATGCCGGTGATCAGGATCTGCGCTTCCGTCGACTGTTCGACATAGGTAGGCGCCGGCTGGTGGATGGCGCGCATCTCGATGCCGTCGACCGGGCCTTCTTCGTCGACCGGCTCGCCGATGACGTTGATGATGCGGCCGAGCATGCCCGGGCCGACCGGAACGGTGATCGGCGCGCCGGTGTCATAGACGTCCTGGCCGCGAACCAGGCCTTCGGTGGAATCCATGGCGATGCAGCGCACGGTGTTTTCGCCCAGATGCTGGGCAACTTCGAGCACCAGGCGGTTGCCGACATTGGAGGTTTCGATGGCGTTCAAAATGGCCGGCAGATGATCGCCGAACTGCACGTCGACGACGGCGCCGATGACCTGGCGAACCTTGCCGATGGCGCCGGTCTTCTTGACGGCAACGCTCGTCGTCTTCGCTGCCGGGGCCGCGGCCTTGGCGGGCGCGGCCGCCTTCTTGGCCGGAGCGGCCTTCGCCGCTGCTGCCGGAGCCTTTGCGGCCGCTTTGGGGGCCGTCTTCGCGGGGGTCGCTGCTTTCGCCATCGTCTTTACCCTTCTCGTCCTTTGTTTCTCACGCTCCATCAGAAGGTCGATGACCTCCTGGCGGTCGCGCCTAGAGCGCTTCGGCGCCCGAAATGATTTCGATCAGTTCCTTGGTGATCTGCGCCTGCCGCTGGCGGTTATAGGTGATCGACAGTTTGTTGATCATGTCGCCGGCATTGCGCGTTGCATTGTCCATGGCGCTCATTTTGGCGCCCATCTCGCCGGCTGCGTTTTCGAGCAGCGCGCGGAAGACCTGGACCGAGATGTTGCGCGGAATGAGGTCGGTGAGGATCTCGCCCGGCTCCGGCTCGTATTCGTAGACGGCATTGCCACCGGCGGTCGCTTCGGCGGGAGCCGAAGCCACGCCGGCAGGAATGATCTGCTGCGCGGTCGGAATCTGGCTGATCACCGACTTGAACTGCGAATAAAACAGCGTGCAGATATCGAAGCCGCCTTCGCCGAACAGATGGATGATCTTACGGGCGATCGCATCGGCATTGACGAAGCCGAGCTTCTTGACATCGCGTAGGTCGACGCGGTCGATAATCAGCGAGGCATAGTCTCGGCGCAGAATGTCGAAACCCTTCTTGCCGACGCAGATGATCTTGACCTGCTTGCCGTCGGCCAGAAGCCGGCGGATATGGTCGCGGGCCAGACGTGCGATCTGCGAGTTGAAGCCGCCGCACAGGCCGCGCTCGGCCGTGCAGACGACGAGCAGATGCACATCGTCCTTGCCGGTGCCGGTCATCAGCGCCGGGGCATCGCCGCCGCCGCCGATCGCCTGCGTGATATTGGCCAGCACCGCACCCATCCGCTCGGAATAGGGACGCGCCGCCTCCGCTGCTTCCTGCGCGCGACGCAGCTTCGCCGCGGCGACCATCTGCATCGCCTTGGTGATCTTCTGCGTCGCCTTGACCGAGGCGATACGGTTACGAAGGTCTTTTAATGAAGGCATGCTTCAAACCTGATCCCGAGCGTCCGGCTTCTTCTCAAGCGAAGGTCTTGGCGAAGGCGTCGATCTCGGCCTTCAGCTTGGCGCGCAGATCGTCCGACAGCGCCTTTTCCTTGCGGATGCCGTCCAGCACGTCCTTGCCGGCCGAGCGCATATGGCTGAGCAGGCCGTGCTCGAACTTGCCGACCTGGTTCAGCGCCAGCTTGTCGAGATAGCCGTTGACGCCGGCGAAGATCACCGTGACCTGCTCCTCGACCTTGAGCGGCGAGAACTGCGGCTGCTTCAACAGTTCGGTCAGGCGCGAGCCGCGGTTGAGCAGGCGCTGCGTGGCGGCGTCGAGATCGGAGCCGAACTGCGCGAACGCAGCCATTTCGCGGTACTGCGCGAGCTCGCCCTTGATCGAGCCGGCGACCTGCTTCATCGCCTTGATTTGCGCCGACGAACCGACGCGCGAGACCGACAGGCCGACGTTGACCGCCGGACGGATGCCCTGGAAGAACAGGTTGGTTTCGAGGAAGATCTGGCCGTCGGTGATCGAGATCACGTTGGTCGGGATGTAGGCCGACACGTCGTTGGCCTGCGTCTCGATGATCGGCAGCGCGGTCAGCGAACCGCCGCCCAGATCGTCGTTGAGCTTGGCGGCGCGCTCGAGCAGGCGCGAATGCAGGTAGAACACGTCGCCCGGATAGGCTTCGCGACCCGGCGGGCGGCGCAGCAAGAGCGACATCTGGCGATAGGCGACGGCCTGCTTCGACAGATCGTCATAGCTGATCAGCGCATGCATGCCGTTGTCGCGGAAATATTCGCCCATGGTGGCGCCGGTGAACGGCGCCAGGAACTGCATCGGCGCCGGATCGGAAGCTGTGGCGGCGACGATGATCGAATATTCAAGGGCGCCGCGCTCTTCGAGAACCTTCACGAACTGCGCGACCGTCGAGCGCTTCTGCCCGATGGCGACGTAGACGCAGTAGAGCTTTTCCTTTTCCGGCCCGTTGTCGTGCACGGCCTTCTGGTTGAGCATCGTGTCGAGGATGATCGCGGTCTTGCCGGTCTGGCGATCGCCGATGACCAGCTCGCGCTGGCCGCGGCCAACGGGGATCAGCGCATCGATGGCCTTGAGGCCGGTCGACATCGGCTCGTTGACCGACTTGCGCGGGATGATGCCTGGCGCCTTGACGTCGACGCGCTTGCGTTCGGTCGCCTTGATCGGGCCCTTGCCGTCGATCGGATTCCCGAGCGCGTCGACGACGCGGCCGAGCAGGCCCATGCCGACAGGCGTATCGACGATGGCGCCGGTGCGTTTGACGATGTCGCCTTCCTTGATGTCGCGGTCGGCGCCGAAGATGACGACGCCGACATTGTCGGCTTCGAGGTTGAGCGCCATGCCGCGGATGCCGCCGGGGAATTCGACCATTTCGCCGGCCTGGACATTGTCGAGGCCGTAGACGCGAGCGATACCGTCACCGACGGACAGCACCTGGCCGACTTCGGAGACCTCGGCCTCCTTGCCGAAATTCTTGATCTGGTCTTTGAGAATTGCGGAAATTTCCGCGGCGCGGATGTCCATCAGCCGACCTCTTTCAGTGCAAGCTTGAGCGAATTGAGTTTGGTTTTGAGCGACGTATCGATCTGGCGCGAGCCCATCTTGACCACCAGCCCGCCGAGCAGCGACGGATCGACGGTAACAGTGATGGCCACGTCCTTGCCGGCGACGCCTTTCAGCGCGGCCTTGAGTTCGGTCTGCTGGGCAGCCGTCAGTTCATGCGCCGAAGTGACCTCGGCTGATGTCTCACCGCGCTGTTCGGCGGCGATCTTGCGAAAAGCCTTGATCATGCCGGGCACCGCGAAGAGCCGGCGGTTGCGGGCGACGACGCGCAGGAAATTGCCGGTCAGGCCGGTGATGCCGGCCTTGTCGGCGATCGACGCGATTGCCTTGGCCTGGTCCTCGCTGGAGAACACCGGGCTGTTGATGAGGCGCGTCAGGTCGGCGCTGTCATCCAGCATCCTGGCGAAACTGTCGAGGTCGGCCTCGACCTTGGCCACCGAATTCGACTGCCGCGCAAGTTCGAACAGCGAACCCGCGTAGCGTTCTGCGACACCCGAGATTGGCGATGACGATTGAGCCACGGACCGTCTTTTCTCTTGTCTGAGGGGCCGCAGATTGTTGGCGCGAGCAAAAACTCTGGCTAAATCTTTGACCTTACTAAGTTTTTCCAAGCACGGAGGCGCGGCTTCCGCTATCCCCGGCCGAAAGTCGATTGCCGTCTAGCACAGGCATTTTAAGACCGCAATGCGTCGTCCCGCATGCTTTTCGGGCACTATTGTCGCATCCGGCCGCAGAGTTCAACCGAAGCCTTTGGATTGGCTGCCGATTCAGGGCAGAAAGCCGAAGACGAAGGCAAGCGGCAACGCGGCCAGGACGAGTTCGACGACGATCGACGCCCAGTTGAAAGGCGTGTTGGCGCCGTCCGACATCATCGACAGCAAACGGCCAAAAGCGGTGAACAGCCAGGAAAAGCCGAGTGCCATATAGAGCCACGGCTGCGCCAACAGAATGCAGCACAGGCTGACGCCGAGATAGAAGCCCGACATCCGGCCGCGCCCTTCCGCGATTGCCGCTGCCCTTTCGGGCCGGACCTGCAGCCGCAGAATCCGAAATGCCAGCCCTGGCGCGAGGAAAAACAGCAGACCGAGCGCCAAGGTGACGACGGCGCTGGACCAAGCCAGCCATTCGCCCTGGCTGGTCGGCCACGGAAACGCAAATTCCATCTTGCTTTCATCCCCTCACAGCAATGCCGGATGTATTGAATGTCGCTGCAAAAAGAAGTCAAGCGCGCGGCAGTTTTGGCACGCAATTCGTGAAGGAGCGGAAGGCTGTTTAGGCCGCGCGCGCGTCCGGCCAGCATCGTGGCCAACCTGTATTGTCAGGCGATGCCTCACTCCTATCTGCAGGACCGGTTTTGCACAGCCAAAGGCCCCGACACCGATCGCCTTTATTTCCTGACCGGGCACCTCAATCTGGCCGGCACGGAAGCAGATCGATGGAAGCTGAAAGTGGTCGGCAGCGGCAATGTCGCCGCGGCTGCCCAGCCCTGATCCTTGTTTTGACCCTTCAGGGCAGCATGAATGCGACCGCCGCCTCAGCATGGATGCGCGTGGTGTCGAACACCGGAATGTCGAAATCGCGCTCGCCAATCAGCATGGTGATCTCGGTGCAACCCATGATGACGCCGTCGATCTCTTCATCGCGCCGCAAGCGGGCGACTTCATCGACATAGGCCGCCTTCGATGCCGCGCTGACGATGCCTTGGCAGAGCTCGTCGTAGATTACCTGGTGCACCATGTCGCGCCCGGCCTGGTCCGGCACCACGGGCTGCAGCCCGTATTTCTCCGTCAGCCGGCCCTTGTAGAAATCCTGCTCCATGGTGAAGCGGGTCGCCAGCAGCGCCGGCCGCTTGACGCCGGCGCCCTTGACCGCGACGGCCGTGGCGTCGGCAATGTGAATAAGCGGGATCGACACCGCCGCCTGCACCCGGTCGGCGAGCTTGTGCATGGTGTTGGTGCAGATCAAAAGCCCCTTTGCGCCGCCCGCCTCCAGCTTGCGCGCCGCATCCGCCAGCAGCACGCCCGCACTGTCCCAGTCGCCATGATGCTGCCGGTCGGCGATTTCGGCGAAGTCGAAGGAATAGAGCAACAGCTTTGCCGAATGCAGCCCGCTCAGCCGCTCGCGCACGATCTCGTTGAGCAGGCGATAATAGATCGCCGTCGATTCCCAGCTCATGCCGCCGATGAGGCCAAGGGTTTTCATGCGCTGAGCCTCCAGCAGGACCGAACGATCTGTCTCACAGAAAAGCTTTACGGGTCGATGTCAACCTTAACGCGCGCCGTACCACGCTCTTTGGCCCGCCTCCACAAACATCACCGCGCGCCCGATTCGGTCATCCTCGCATTGGCGCCGAGATGATGCAGGCTTTGTGTCGTGTGCCTTGAACTCCAGGCAACCGGCGGATCGGGCAGATCGAGATCGAACTGTGCCCGCCCGAGCAGCGAATTGACGATCTTGGCGCTGCGCCAAGCCATCAGGCTGAGCTGCGGCTCGGCTATGCCATGGCTGAGCCGGCCGGCATTGAGTGCGTAGATCCGGCGGTCGTCGGGCCCGTCCCATTCGACCTCGAAGCTGGCGTTGAGCCTGTAATGACCGCGCTCGTCCAACGCGATCCTGTTCATGAGCGGTGCCATGCAATCAGGAATGGCAAAGGCATAGCCGGTGGCCAGAACCACCGCATCGACGGTGCGCGTCTCGATGGCGCCGTCGAAGCCGTTGCGCATGATCAGCCGGTATTCGCTGCCTTCCCGCGTCACGTTCAGCACTTCGCGGTGCGGCGTCATGTTGACCGCCGTCGTTTCCTCCGAGAGGTGCCGCAGCGTGTAAAGCTGGCGATAGATCGCCTTCAGTGTGCTCGTCGATGCGCCGTCACCGGCAAGCAGTTGCTGTTCCAGGATCGTCTCACGCCGCCCTTGCGGCAGCCGATGGAAGCTTTCGACATAGCCCGGCGTGAAGAGTTCGTCGGTGAAAGGCGAGTCGTCCAGTGGCAGGAAATTCGGCCGCATCGAGATCCACTCGATTTCGCGGCCGGCGAAGCGGTCGGAGGAGATCAGATGCAGAAGCACTTCGGCGCCGCTCTGGCCACCGCCGATCACGGCGACACGCTGTCCGCTCAGGCGATCGAGGCGGTTGGCGGCCTGGGCGTTGTGGAAGCATTGATCGGAGGCCGCCGCCCGCGCCCAGGCGGGGATGTTGGGCACCAGCCCGACGGCAATGGCGAGATTGCGCGCGTTCACCTGCTCGCGGCCGATACGCAGCCTGAAATTCGTTCCGTCGAAGTCGATCCGGTCGACGGCGCTGGCGAAGCGCAGCGAAGACAAGTTCTCGCCGACCCATCCGAGATAGCGGGCGAATTCCGGCCGCGGGATGGCTGAGAAATCCGCGTTGAGGAATTCATAGAACCGCTTCTGCGCGACCAGATAGGACATGAACGACCATGGGCTGGTCGGATGCGTCGCGGTGACGAGATCCTTGAGGAAGGATGTCTGCAGTTCGACGCCCGGCAGCATCATGCCCGGGTGCCATTCGAGCCGCGTCGCCCGATCGAAGAAGCGCGCTTCGACGCCGTCCACCGCGTCGAGATGGGCGGCGAGGCTGAGATTGAACGGCCCGATGCCGATGCCTGCGAGGTCAAGCGTATGGGTCATGGCGAACTCCTTATGGAGCTGGCTGGGCTGATGGGAGATCGCCGGGCTGACTCGGGGTTAAGCGGATTGTCGAGCGGTGTGCCAAGGTCGGGCAGAGGGCGTTCGCCGCTGTCGCCGTAGCCGATGGCGAAGCGCACCTTGTTGATGGCGATGCGTGGGATCTTCGGAGCAAACAGATCGAAGAGCGCGAACCGTTCCGACAGCTCAGGGTTCTGCGCCTGGTAGCGCCGGATGGCGGCGGCCAGGATGGCGTAGAAAGTCCTCTCGTCGAAGCGGTCATAGGCGGCCAGCGCCTCGGATAGGAAGCGCAGAACGCTGACGATGTGTCCCGTTTGCAGATGCTGGAGAAGATGTGCCGGCGGCCGGCGCTTCAGCGTCGACAGGACTTTGGGGTCGAGGCCGGCCAGTTCGGGAAACGGCTGGTCGACGAGATCGAGGTCGCCCTGGAAATCCTTGACCGCCACGCCGAGAGGCGTCGCTCCGTCGAGGATGATGGTGACGTTCTGGCCATGGGCGATGAAGCCGACGCCGTAACGGCACATGAAGTGGTAGAGCGGCACAAAGGCCGTGGAGAACAGGCGATCGAGCCATGCCTCCGGACCAAGGCCGGACTGCTCCATCAGGGCGCTGGCGATCGGCCTGCTATGGGCGTCGCGCTGCGGCAGGGCGCCCATCATCATCGGCCGCTGGCCCGCTGTCAGATCCTTTTCGGGGCTTACGCGCCATATGGCGCCCAGCATCTCGCAAAACTGATAGGGCGCGCCTTCAACGCCGGTATAGTGCGGATGCGGATAGAAGGCGCCGGCGACTTCCTGCAAGACCTTGACGTCCTTGAGCACCGGGTCCGCGGCCGCCACCGTGGCCAGCCAGCGCGACAGATCGGCGCCGATCGCCATGTATTTGCCCGGCACGCCGCGCCACGCTGAGGTGTTGAGGACGGTCAGCGGCAGCTTGACGTGCAGCGCCTCGGGCCGTGCCACATTGGCAAGCGTGCGCAGCGACTGCAAGGGCAGGAACGGATCGCCGAACTGGCCAAGCGGCACCAGCCGGCCGGCGGCGATCTCGCTACCATATTGCGAGGCGATCATCGCCTGCCACTGCCAGGGGTGGACCGGCAGCAGCCTATGCGTCGATCGCGAGATCCCGGCGGCGCTGAAAGCCGCTTCGAGCCTTGCGCGCTCGTAGTCGCCGAGTGCGGCCTGCAGCAGCGCCTCTTCGTCGAGCCCGCAGTCAAGCGCCAGCAGGCAGCGATCGCTGGCGGCGGCAAGCCAGAAGAGCTGGAATGCGGTAGCCGATTCTGGCGCGTAGCGCTCGAAGTCGTCCCATCCCCAACCAAGCCGTCCCTTGTTGGCAGGGGCCTTCGGATGGCCGTCGAGCAATGCCTGCAACTCGGTATCCGGCAGCGCGGCTAGATCGGCGGCCGGTCGATTGCCGCGTGCCTTGGCGATCCGCATGTCGGCCATCAGCGTGTTGTAAAGCTCCTTCGCATAGGTGCAGAATGTTGCCGGCGACATGCCGAGCGTCTCGCGCGCGTCGGCGAAGAAGGCGACCGCATCGTCGACCGGCAGCTCGATGCCGGCGTCGCGAGTCAGCGTCTCCGGACGGACGGCGATCTGGCCCCACAGGCGCCGCGTCGCGGCAAAGCGATAGGTCACGCCGGGGCCGGGCGTCAGCTCCCATCGGCCGGGCGAAAGCTCGCGCGGCGACAGGCACTCCTCGAAGGTCAGTTCGGAAATGGCCTTGGCGACGGCGTCGCGGTTGATCGCGGCCCAGCGTGTCGCCTCCCCCGCTTTGGCAATCGGTTGCTGCACCGTCACAGCGGCACCTCGCGGAAGAAGCGCTCGCGTTCGCAGCAGACCAGCGCCGCGCGCTTGTGCGGGAAGTCGAACTCCTTGACTTTGTCGTAGGCGGCGCCGGCGCAATAGCTCAGCATCTTCTGGTGCGCGGCGCGTGGCTCGCCGACGACGCGCTGCGTGCGCGGCTCGTCGAGGAACAGATAGTGGGTGACGGAGCGGAACAGTGACAGCGTCTTCGGCCGGCCGAGATGGCGCATATTGCCGATCAGCCCATGCCAGCCGCGGTCCCAGTCGAGCGGCTCATAATAGGGCCCGAGCCGGTCCTCCTTGGCCCAGTAGAACTCGAAATAGCCGGTCGGCTCGCCGTCGAAGCTGGCGATGACGCCGAAAATATGCGGATCGCTTTCCTGCTCGGCGAGATATTTGTCGAGATCCTCATGGCTCTGGGCAAGTTCCCAGAAGAAGGCGACGCGGCCATCGTTCATCCAGCGATGGAAGAGGTCGAGATCGGTCCGGCGGTCGATCGGCCGCAGCGACACGGTGAGGCCGATTTCCGGAATCCAGCGTTCGTACATCGGGCCGCAGGGGCGCGGTTGGCGCAATCGCGGCAGCCGGTCTTCCGGGCCGATAGCGGTCGTCAATGCCGGATAGGTGACATGCGAGGCCTGGCTGCGCCACAGCAGCGGCAGCTGGCGCAGGACCGAGCGATGGATGACGGCGCGTTCCGGTTCACCCGGAACCGTCTCGGTGGCCAGCGCCGAAACCGGCCACAGCGTCTTGGCCGCCGGCAGGAAGGCGCAGTCGAAGGAAGGATGCAGGCGCAGCGCGGCGTCGACGAGACCTGCCAGGATTTGCGGTTGGTCGAGGCGGCCGCCAATAAACGCGACATCGTCGATGAGCAGGCGGCCATCCGCGTCGGAGATGCGGGCCTGTCCCACCGCTGTTCCCTCAGCGTTGACCAGGCTGACATGGCCATCGCCGGCACAAATGGCGAGCGGCTCCGCGGCCGAGGCCAGATGCTGCCATCCTTCGTTGCCGGCGACGGTGGCGGGTGACCAGTTTTTCGCAGCCTCGATGTTCATGCGTATTCTCTCACATGCAGGGGGTTGGGAAGCTCGACGTAACCGGCCAGCGGGTCGGTCACCTCGGTGTTCTCATTGATGTCGCGCAGCGCGATCAGGAAATTGCCCTTGGCGGCAAGCGTCGGCGCGTTGAGCAAATAGTCGACGCAGGACCGGTCAGCCATCGGCGTGGCGGCCAGCCGCTCGAGCGAGCGGCGGAATATCGCCAGCAGATCGTCTTCGTTGGTGAGGCCAGCGGCCGCAAGGGCTGCGACGGCGGCGAAAGCGCCATTGACGACCAGATAGTAGCCGAACAGCTTCGCGGCCGCTTCCGCTGGGAAGACATGATCGCCCGCCTGACCAGCCTCGGGCACTAATTCGCGCAGCCTGGGCAGGAATTCCTCGACATAACCGGTGCCCTGGCAGTCGCGAAAATAGAGCGCATTCGGCCAGCCTCCGGAAAGACCGACGACGAGGTTCTGCTGATGGGCGCCGAACAGCAGGCCGAATTCCGAGAAGGCAACGATAAACGGCTCGATGGCAGCATGAAGGAAACGCTCGAACCACAAACGCGCTGTTTCCTCGACAGGTCGCTTCTCGTCGCGGGCGATACGGTGGACCAGGTCGGACAGATGGCTTTCGGTACGGCCGGGATGGCGCTCGCAAAGCGCGCCGAGAACGGCAGCCGGCGGATTGCCCGTGCCGCGAAACGGATTTTCGCGAAACGAGACGATGGTATACGTCATCAGCCGGCCGTCTTCGTCACGCAGGCCGAACCAGGCGGGCTCACCCAGCACCGTCATGGTCGGGCAGCGCCGCTGCAAGGCATAGCCGAGCTTGCCCTTGACCAGCCGGTGCACCGAAAGGCCGCGCCGGCACTCATGCTCCTCGACGATGCGCCTGGAATTGGTCAGGCGCAGGCTGAGCGAGAATTTCAGCATCCACTCGGCTTCAGCTGAATGAACCGTGCGCAGCGAGGTCGTGGCCCGCCACGCTGGTCCGCCGAGCCCAAGATCGACGATACGGCCGGCGCGAAACAGGCGCTCGACGCGGTCTTCCAGTATGAGCCGTACGGCCTGCCACGGATGCATCGGAACGAAAACCTTGCCCTGTTGCTTGCCAGCCCGAGCAAGCAGCTGCGGATCGCTGGCGGCAAGCCCGCGGACCATCTCGGTGACATCTAGCGGCTCGACGCTGCCCCCAGTGAGGATGGTCGGGTCGACGGCCCACCAGCGCAGTTTGAACGCATTGCAGTATTCATGCCCGAAGCGCGCGGAATCCGTGTGCGTGAACTCTTCGCGACTCATAGGCGCCGGATGCACGGCATGGCCGAAGCGCAGGGCGCTTTCGGCATCGATGAAATCAGGATCGCCTTCGGAGAAGGGCCGCGAAGATCCACGCGCCGCAGTCGCCTCAGCGATTGCGGCGATGCTGGCCAAGCTGCGGCGCAGGAAGGTCAGTCGGCTTTTCGCTGTCGCCCTGCCGGCAATGTCGGGATCCGCCAGGATCAGCGCCAAAAGGCTGAAAAGGTCGATCTCGGTCGCTTCGCCATCGGCCCCCTCGTTGCTAATATCGAGGCGCCAGAGCGGCATCGCTAAATCGTGGTAACCAACCTTCGAGCGATGCCGCGCCTCGACGAGCACCGCCGCGCGCGAGGCAGGGAAATTCAGACGCAGCACGGCCGCCTGCGGCCGAAACAGCCCGGTTTGGCTGGCGTCGACGAATTCCCAGCCATCCCATTCCCGCAGCAACGCGTTGAGGAACGGGCTTAATGCAGAGGAAGATTCTGGTCCTACTTGTTCCATGTGCATCTCGATAAATCCTAATAATACTGCAGATTACATCTATAAGTCGTCGTCTTTAAACATTTATGTTGATTAACTATTATAAACGAGAAATAAGCTTGGTCTTATGACGACCGGTATGAAAAATCGATCTTCGCTTCTGCGCCGCCTGGCGATCGCGGTCTCGGCAATCGGCTTCGGCCAGTCGGCCTTCGTATCGCTCGTTCCCCTGGTGATGGAGCGGCTGAGGCTCGACACGTTTGCCATCGGCGCGGCAACTGCTGTCGGCGCGGCGGCCTTTCTGGTCGGCTCGCCGCTGTGGGGTCGCATGGGCGAGCGGCTTGGCCATGCCAGGCTGCTGCGCTTGCTCGGCCTCGCCATGCTGGCCGGCCAGGCGGTGTTCGCCATTCTGCTGATAGCCGGCACGGGAGCCGCGCTGGGCATCGCTTTGCTGATGCTTTCGCGAACCGTGTACGGTTTTGCCGCGTCCGGCGTCATGCCGACGGCGCAGGTCTGGGCCAGCCGCTCGGTTGCCGATGACAGGCGACAGGCCGCGCTGGGACTGCTTGGCGCCGGCGTCAGCATGGGGCGGCTGGCCGGCGCGCTGGCGGCAACGGCTGCCGTCCTGTCGCCGCTGCTGCCGCCCATCCTGTTCCTGTTCAGCCCGCTGTTGCTGTGGCTCGCGCGGGGCAAAGGGGAAGCCGGCGGACGGACCGACGGCAGGGCGGCCGACGTTGGCCGTGGAATATCGCCCTTCGATCGCCGCGCTCTGCCTTGCCTGGCGATGGGCTTGTGCCTGACGCTCGGCTTCGGACAGGTGCAGATGATGCTCGGCCCGATGGCCCAGCAGCGTTTTGGCCTTGGTGCGACGCAGGCCACGACGGTGACCGGCCTGGCCCTGATGCTGGTCGCCATCGTCATGGTTCTGGTCCAGGGACTGCTCATGGCGCGCCTGCGGCTGGCGGAGCGCAACAGCGTCGTCGTCGGCTGTCTCATGGTTTGCGTCGGCATGACGGCGCTGGCCGTCACGGCCAGCCATGTTGCCTCGGCAGCGTCTCTGGTGGTGGCGGCGGCCGGCATTGCCCTGGCGACACCCGGCTACACCGCCTGGCTGATGAAGCGCCTGGAGCCCGGCGAGCAGGGCGCGGCGGCCGGCTGGCTCACCAGCACCCATGTGCTCGGCCAGAGCATCGGCGCATTGGCCGGCGGCTTTGCCTTCACGCTCTGGCCCTTTGCGCCGCTGGCCGACTGCGCGGCGCTGGCGCTGGCCGCTGCCTGTCTCGCTGCCATGGTTCGCAAGCACTAGCCAAACCGCGCTCATTCGGCGAGCTCCGGCAATGGCGGCATCGGAGTACCCGGTTGGGCTTTTGCGGTATCGGCGAAATGGGCATTCAACATGCGATAGGTCGCCACCACGGCGATGCCCGACAGCACGGTCGCCAGGGTGAACAGCGCGGAGTAGCCGAGCATGTCGGCGAGGCGCCCGGCAAGCATGGAGCCGACGAGGTAGACGATAAGCTGGGCGCAGGACAGGATGGTGAAGTCGGTGCCCGGCTGGTCCGACGACGTCACGGCCATGAACAGGCTATAGAGCGCCACGATCTCCATGTAGCGCACCAGCGTCTGCAGGAACGAGGCGCCGAAGATCGGCCAGAAGCCGGCGATAGCGCCGAAAGCATGCAGTGCAAAGATCAGGAAGCAGATGGTGCGCAGCGCGCCGAGCAGGCCGAGCACCGAGGCGGCGCCCCTTTTGTGCAGCAGCCATGCCGCCAGCGCCGAGCCGCCGAGCCCGACGGTGAGCGCGGCGCCGCCCGAGAGATAACCGATGATGTCGAGCGGCACGCCGGCATCGACGAGATAGGAGCCTTCCATCGACTTCACCAGCCCCTCGCTGGCGCGGTAGATGAGCGCGATCCACAGGATCTGGCGTGCCTCGGGCCGGCGCAGGAAACGCAGGATCGAGGGGCGGTCGATGGCCGCCTGCAGCGCGCTGGCGACGGGATCGGTCTCGCGCATGGCGAAGGCAGCAAACAGCGGGATGACGGACAGCGCGGCCACCATGGCCACCATGGTTTGCCAGCCGGCATGATGATAAACCAACAGGCCGAGCGTGCCGCCGAGAACGACGCCGAGCGCGACGGCGCCGCCCTGGATCGCATTGCCGATCGGCCTGTCCTTCGGGTCGAGATATTTGGCCGCGTAGCCGTCGGTGGCGATGTCCTGGGTCGACATCAACAGGCTCACGACAAGGCCGACGGCAAAGATACCGGCGACATCGGTCGGCTCGATCCAAAGCATGGCCGCGATGCCGGCGATGACGCCGATCTGGGTGATGATGACCCAGCCGGCGCGATGGGCGCGGGCCACTGGCCGAAAGTGATCGACCAGCGGCGCCCACAGGAATTTCAGCACCAGCGGCAGCATCAGCAGCGCCATCATGCCGATGGCGGTGCGCGACACGCCTTGCTCGCGCAGGATCGGCGGGATCGTCGCGGCAAACAGATAGCTCGGGATGGCCTGCGCCAGATAAAGGCAGGCGAGAACGACGAAAAGCCGCAGGCGCGAAAGCCCGGCGGGCGCCGGCCGGTCTGTGTCGCCGCTCATTTGACATAGTCCTTCGGTGCGTAACCGTTCAGGAAGGCGCCGGCCTCCGCCCGGCTGCGGGTGACGAGCACTGGAAAGCCGAACAGGCTTTGCCAGACGCGCTGCATGTTCTCGTCGGCGGCGGTGCGCACCAGTGCGCAGGCGCGACAGATCTTTTCGAGCTGCTCGCGTTCCGCCTTGTACCAGAGGTTTTGCGCCTTGCGCTGGGCGTCGCTCAGCGCGATCTCGATGCCGATATCGACCAGCAGCACGAACGGCTCTAGTTCCTGCGAAAGGCGGCCGAGCGCCTCGATATAGCGCGCGCCATCCGCCGGATCGGCGGGCGCTTCTGCCAGCAGCGAGACCAATGCACCGTTTCGTTGGAGAGACACCGCCATCGCCGCCCTCAGAATGTGATCTGGTAGGACAGAGCGACCGAACGCCCCAGCCCCGGAACGTCGGCGCCGCGCGTCGCCGATGCGGAAGGGTTGATGTAGTAGGTGTCGAACACATTGCGCACGGCAAGGTTCAGCACGCTTTCATTGGCGAACGTCTTCGATACGGCGAGATTGACCAGCGCAGCGCCGTCCAGGTCCTGGGTGGCGATGCGGTCGCGCCCGGAAAACAGCTCCAACTCGCTGCGCAGGGTCAGCTCGTTCTCGAAACGGGTGGTGAGATAGACCAGGCCCTTGTAGGTCGAGGGGATACGGTTGTTCGGCAGATACTCGTTAGCTTCGATGTGGCCGTCGTGATCCGCATCGTATTTGCCTTCGACATAGCCGACCGATCCGCCCAGCGTAAACATGCCGCTGAGATCTGCCTCGAGATTGGCTTCCACGCCCCAGATGCGTTCCTTCTGCTGCGATACCCGGTTGTTGACGATGTCGTAGCTGACGCCGTTGTCCGAGGTCGACAGATAGGCGCTGACGCCGCCGCGATAGTCGCCCCAGTCGCCGCGCAGACCGGCTTCCCAGGTGTTCACCAGCTGGGGTTCAGGCGCGATATCGGCATAGCTGATCGCGTAATCCGGCGCGTTGGTGCACGGCAGCAGCGGCCGGATGGCGGTGCCATAGGCGTCGCAGGTTTCGGCGTTGGAGTTCAACCCGGCCCGGCGGGTGAAGCCGCCAATGTCGGTCAGGCTGTAGCCTTGCGAGAAATTGCCGAAAAGCTGCATCCTTTCGGTCAGATCGTAGACGGCGCCGGCGTTGAAGGTGACGGCGTCGTAGTCGAACGAGCCGCCGGTCACCTGGATCGCCGGCAGGCCGATAATGTTCCGGCCTAGCAGAACGGCAGCGGCAGGCCGGGTGAAGTCTTCAACGTTGAGATAAAACTGGTCGTAGCGCGCGCCGCCGCTGATGCGAAAGCGATCCGTCACCGGAATTTCGCCCTGCGCAAACAAGGCGACCGAGTTCTGGGTCGTGGGCGAGATGGCGTCCTGGCCGTTGGTCAGCTGCTGATCGGTGGCATCGAAGACGTGGTCGGCGCCCCAGGTCAGCGTGCTGCCCTGAGTGATAAAGTCCATCGGAGTGTTGACGGTCAGGTTGACGCCGCTGCGCCGCGATTGCAGCGCCGTCTGGTTGAAGTCGGCGGTCGGGTCCGTACCCGGCGGCAGGATCACCGGCCGCGTCGGGTTCGTCGGTAAATACACCTGGCTGTTGACGGCCGAGAATTTGGTAAAGGGCGACTGCTTGAAGATGTCGTTGTAGAACGCCTTGACCTCGAGGTTTCCGAGCGCGAAGTCGCTGTCGGTGTATTTGGCGGTCAGATATTTCGAATCTTCCTTCAGCGGCTTGCCTTCATAGGGATCGCCGAAATCCGGGGAGACGGGATTGGTCGTGTAATCGGTGAACCAGTCCGGCTTCTGGTTGCCATAGGTCCAGTCGACGCTGGCCTCGAAGCGCCTGGAATCGAACTGGTAGCCGGCCACGCCGAAGAGATTGCCCGTGCCGGTGCGGTCGCCGCCGCCTTGGCCAAGCATGGCGTCCGAAGCCATCTCGTTGCCGTGGCCGTCATAGGTGAGGCGCGACAGATCACCGGACGCCGAGAAGAAATAGTCGAAATCGCCTTTCTTGCCCTCGACCGAGACACTGGTGCTTGGCCCGGCCGACTTGCCGGGGTTTTCGGTGAAGGCGGTGACGCCGGTGCGCACCGTCACCTTCGGCTTGTCGCTGTCGCCGCGCTTGGTGATGAAGTTGATCGTGCCGCCGGTGGCGCCGGCGCCATAAAGGCTGGACGCGCCATTGATGACTTCGATGCGCTCGACCGAATTCAGGTCGATCATCGACAGGATGCGTGAGACGTCCCGCAGCGGTGTGTTGCGCGGCACACCGTCGACCATGATGAGAAGACTGCGCCCGCGGAAGGTTTCCGAAGCGCCGGAAATGGTCTGGTTGCGTGGCGCGTAGCCGGGGACGATGCGGCTGATCAGGGTCGCGGCGTCGATATTTTCCTGCGCGGCTTCCTCGACCTGTTCCTGTTCCACGACCTGGACAGACTGAGCGACGCTGGAAATCGACCTTTCATTGCGGCCGGTGACCAGTATCTGATCGAGCACGGTGGCTCCCTGCTGGTCCGTCGGAGCGGCTTCCTGGGCAAATGCCGCGCCTGCCATAATCGACGAACCCAAAGCCGATGACCAAAGAAGCGTACTGAAAAATCTGCGCATGCTGTCCCCATCTATGCCCTGGTCCCCAGCGCCAGAGCGGAAAGGCCCAGTTATAATTCATGATAAAACGAGTCAACATTTATTTGTGGCTTTTCAAATCAGGATTAGTCAGCGAACGGATGGGAGCCGGGTACATGAACGGCGCGCATTTTAGCCGGCGCTAAGATGTTGAGCTTTCTTGACAAAACGGCATAGGGCAGCCGGCGGCGTCGTCAGCCTTTGTGCTTACAAGAAGCTCTGCGGATCGATGTCGACCTGCACGCGAACCGAGCCGCGCTGCTTCGGCCCTTCGGCCAGCATGGTGCGGATGAAGCCTTGGATGTCGGCGCGCTTTTCACCCTGGATCAGCAAGCGGAAACGATGGCGCCCACCAAGCAGCGACAGCGGCGCCTCGGCCGGGCCGAGCACGAACAGGTCGCTGGCCTGGGGTGCTGCACGGCGCAGGCCGCGCGCGTGGCCTTCGGCCTCGGCCCGCGTCACCGCACTGACGATGACGCCGGCAAGCCTGCCGAAGGGCGGCAGGGCTGCCCGTTCGCGCTCAGTGATCTCGCGTTCGTAAAAGGCCTCGGCATCGCCCGAGACGATCGCCCGCATCACCGGATGGTCCGGCTGGAAAGTCTGCAGCAGGCCGAGGCTCTTCTTGCCGGTGCGGCCGGCGCGTCCAGTCACCTGGCTGAGCAATTGGAAGGTCCGTTCGGCGGCGCGCGGATCGCCATTGGCGAGGCCGAGATCGGCATCGACGACGCCGACCAGCGTCATGTTGGGAAAGTTATGGCCCTTGGCGACCAGCTGCGTGCCGATGACGATGTCGGCCTCGCCATTGGCAATGGCCTCGAGCTCCAGACGCAGCCGGCGCACTCCACCCATCAAATCGGACGACAGGACGATCGTGCGCGCGTCGGGGAAATGCGCCACGACTTCTTCAGCTATCCGCTCGACGCCAGGCCCGCAGGCGACCAGATGGTCGAGCGTGCCGCATTCCGGACAAGCCTCCGGCCGCTTCTCATTGTGCCCGCAATGATGGCAGACGAGTTGGCCGCGAAAGCGGTGCTCGACCAGCCAGGCCGAACAAACCGGGCAGCCGAAGCGGTGGCCGCAGACGCGGCACAGCGTCAGCGGCGCATAGCCGCGCCGGTTGAGGAACAGCAGCGACTGCTCCTTCTTCTCCAGCGTACGTTGCATCTGGTCGATCAGCAGCGGCGACAGAAAGCCGCCGCGGGCCGGCGGCGCGCGCCGCATGTCGATCGTCTTGAGATCGGGAAGCGCGGCTTCGGCAAAGCGCGCCGACAGCACCGCCCTGCTGTAGCGGCCCTGCTGCGCATTGACCCGGCTTTCGACCGATGGCGTCGCCGACGCCAGCACCACCGGGAAGCCGCTGATATGGCCGCGCACCACCGCCATGTCGCGCGCATTGTAGAAGACGCGATCCTCCTGCTTGTAGGCGGGGTCGTGCTCCTCGTCGACGACGATCAGCCCGAGCTCGCGGAACGGCAGGAACAGCGCCGAACGCGCCCCGGCAACGACGCGCACGCCGCCTTCCGCCACCTGCCGCCAGACCTTTTCGCGCATTCGGGGCGGCAGGTCGGAATGCCATTCCGCCGGCTTGGCGCCGAAACGCTGCTGGAAGCGTTCGAGGAAGGTATGCGTCAGCGCGATCTCCGGCAGCAGGATCAACACCTGCCTGCCCTGGTCGAGGGCTGCCGCCACCGCCTCGAAATAAACTTCCGTCTTGCCTGAACCGGTGACGCCGTCGAGCAGCGTGACGTTGAAAGCAGCGGCCGCGACATTGGCGCGCAGCATGGCGGCCGCGTCTGCCTGGTCCGGCATCAGCTCCGGCATGGCGTAGGAGGGATCGGGCGCGGCGACCACCGGTCGAGGCGGGATCATCACCGTCTCGAACACGCCTTGCGCCTTGAGCCCCTCGACCACCGTCGACGACACGCCCGCCGCGTGCGCCAGGCCGGATCGCGTCCAGGCAAGCCCCCCTTCCGCCGTCTCCAGCACGCGCGTCCTGGCATCCGTCATCCGGTCGGGCATGACGAGGGTCCGCTGCAGGCCCTCGATCCATGGTTCGGGATCGAACGCCTCCGGCGCGCGCAACAGCATGCGCGCCACCATGCCGGGCGGCGACAGCGTGTACTGCGCCAGCCAGTCGACAAAGCGGCGCATGCCGCGGTCGATCGGCGGGCAGTCGAAGACCTGTTCGATCGGGCGCAGCTTTTTGGCGTCGATATTCTCGACCGCACCATCCCAGACGATGCCGGCAACCTGGCGCGGACCGAGCGGCACGCGCACGATCGAGCCCGGCACCACGCGCACGCCGGCAGGCACAGCGTAGGTGTAGGGCCGTTCGGCCGGCATCGGCACCAGCACCGGCGCGGCTGCGACAAAGGGCGAATCTTCGATCATCGGGCGTGACCTTGCCCCGACTTTGGTCTAGATCAAAGGGCAACCTCGAATGTGCATGGCATGCACATGGAAATCTTTCAGGAGACCCCCATGAAATTTTTTGTCGACACCGCTGACATCAAGGACATCAAGGAACTGAACGACCTGGGGCTGCTCGACGGCGTGACCACCAATCCCTCGCTGATCCTGAAATCCGGCGGCAAGATCGCCGAGGTCACCAAGCAGATCTGCGACATCGTCAGGGGCCCGGTTTCGGCCGAGGTTGTTGCGGTCGAATACAAGGACATGATGGCCGAGGCCAACATCCTGGCCAAGATCGCCGACAATGTCTGCATCAAGGTGCCGCTGACGCTCGACGGCCTGCGCGCCTGCAAGACGATCCGCACCGAGATGAACCGCATGGTCAATGTAACGCTGTGCTTCTCGGCCAACCAGGCGCTGCTGGCGGCCAAGGCCGGCGCCTCGTTCATCTCGCCCTTCGTCGGCCGCGTCGACGATACCGGCGCGGACGGCATGGAACTGATCCAGGAGATCCGGCAGATCTACGACAATTACGATTTCGACACCGAGATCCTCGTCGCTTCGGTTCGCACCGTGAACCACGTCAAGCAGGCAGCCCTGATCGGCGCCGATGTCGTTACCGCGCCGGCCGCGACGCTGAAGGCGCTGGTCAAGCACCCGTTGACCGACAAGGGCCTGGATCAGTTCGCTGCCGACTGGGCCAAGACCGGCCAGAAGATCGGCTGAGATCGGTTCGATACAAACGAAAGAAGGCCGGGAAACCGGCCTTTTTGTTGCGGACTGCTAAAAGTCTAGTTGGCAGCGCCAGGGAATGCTCAGGCCTTCTTGCCGTGCCTGACCAAGTCCTGGGCGACCGACAGGCTCACCATTTCAGCCAGTTCACGCGCGGCGCGGTTCTCGGCGTCGAGCTGTGCCCGGTAGGAGGCGAACTCCTGCGTCGGCTTGTCGAAGGATGATGGGATCGACCGTTTGCCGGTTGCGATCACCACGCCGGTCCTGGCATCGGTCAGCACATAGTTTGCGGTCAGCGTCACCGTGCCTGCCGTCGGCTCGTCTTCGTCGGTCTGGATCTGCACCACCGCGGCCGATTCGACCAGTTCGGTGACGCCGAGATCGAGCATGTAGACCGGCGCCGGCGGCTCGCCGGCGCCTTGGCCAAAGGCAAAGATCAGATTGTTGCGGACCTGCTGGGCGTAGCGTGTCTTGACCGGCTTGACCGCGATCGACGCCAGTTCCGCCGAAGCGCTGACCGTGGAACCGGCGCTCAGCGGCGCGCTGGAATAGAGCGGCCTCACCGTGCAGGCCGAAACCAGCGCCACCGAGGCGACCATGCCGTACAGCGCTGCGCGGCGCAGCAATAGCGTCGTCTTTTCCAGATCAGGCCCCATCCTTCTGAAGTCAAGCAACGACATTGACGATCCTCTGCGGCACGATGATCACCTTGCGGGGCGCCTTACCTTCCAGCGCTTTCTGCACGAAGTCGAGAGCCAGAACCGCTTTTTCGACCGCACCTTGGTCCGCGTCGCGGGCAATTGTCAAATCGCCGCGCTTCTTGCCGTTGACCTGAACCGGCAGCACGATCTCGTTGTCGACCACCAGTGCCGGATCGTAGACCGGCCAAGGCCGTTCGGCGACCAGATCGGTGCCGCCGAGCGTGTGCCAGCACTCTTCGGCCAGATGCGGCATGACCGGCGCGACCACATGCACAAGGATCTCCACCGCCTCGCGGCAGGCGCCTTTCAGCGCCGCGTCGGAGTTGCCCTCGGCGACGTCGTTGAGCGGCGCGGTCAAGGCATTGGCCAGTTCGTAGATGCGGGCGATGGCCCGGTTGAAGCCGAGCTTCTCGATATCCTCGCCGATAGCCTTCAGGATCTTGTGCGCGGCCTTGGAAACGGCCCCCGCCTCGCCCTCCGGCGCCGCCTGCGGCTTGGCGCCGTCAAGCGTCTCGGCGGCAATGGACACCAGGCGCCAGACACGCTGGATGAAGCGATGTGCGCCGGCGGCGCCATCGTCCGTCCACTCGACGTCGCGCTCGGGCGGCGAATCCGACAGCATGAACCAGCGTGCGGTGTCGGCGCCGTAGCCGTCGGTGATGTCTTCCGGGCTTACCGTATTCTTCTTCGACTTCGACATCTTTTCGAGTGAGCCGATCGCCGCCTCTTCGCCGGTGGCGATCTCGACGGCGCGGCGCTTGCCGCCGACATCCTCGATCCTGACCTCAGCCGGCGACAGCCAGCGGCCATTGTTCGACGCTCCGCCGACGCGGTAGGTCTCATGCACCACCATGCCTTGCGTGAACAGGCCCTTGAACGGCTCGGCCAGGTCGAGATGCCCGGTCGCGCGCATGGCGCGGGTGAAGAAGCGCGAATAGAGCAGATGGAGGATCGCGTGCTCGATGCCGCCAATATACTGGTCGACGGCCAGCCAGTCATCGGCAGCCTTCGGCTCCGTCGGCTCATTGGCCCAGGGCGCGGTGAAGCGCGCGAAATACCAGGACGAATCGACGAACGTGTCCATCGTGTCGGTCTCGCGGCGCGCATCCTTGCCGCATTGCGGGCACTTCACATGCCGCCAGGTCGGGTGGCGGTCGAGCGGATTGCCGGGACGGTCGAACTCGATGTCGTCGGGCAGCTTGACCGGCAGGTCGGCCTTCGGCACCGGCACGACGCCGCAATCCTCGCAATGGATCATCGGGATCGGGCAGCCCCAGTAGCGCTGACGCGAAATGCCCCAGTCGCGCAAGCGGAAGTTCACCTTGCGCTCCGCCATTGGCCGACCGCCGATGGTCTTCTGCTCCAGCAGCTTTGCGACCTCGTCGAACGCCTGCTCCGGCTTCATGCCGTCGAGAAAGCGCGAATTGATCATCACGCCGTCATCGACATAGGCCTCTTCCGTGATATGGAAGGTCTTGGCGTCGGCATCTTCCGGCATCACCACCGGGATCACCGGCAGGCCGTATCTGTTGGCGAAGTCGAGGTCGCGCTGGTCGCCCGACGGGCAGCCGAATATGGCGCCGGTGCCGTATTCCATCAAAACGAAATTCGCGACATAGACCGGCAGGGTCCACGAGTCGTCGAACGGATGCACGACGCGGATGCCGGTGTCGAAACCTTTCTTCTCGGCCGTCTCCAGTGCGGCCACCGACGTGCCCATATGCCTGATTTCGTCGATGAACTTGGCCAGATCGAGATTGGTCTCGGCGGCCTTCCTGGCCAGCGGATGGTCGGCGGCAACCGCCATGAACGACGCGCCGAAAATGGTGTCGGGCCTGGTCGTGTAGACCTCCAGTTCCTTCGCATCGCCAACCGGAGCGGCCAGCGGCCAGCGGATCAGCAGCCCTTCCGAGCGGCCGATCCAGTTCTGCTGCATCAGCTTGACCTTTTCCGGCCACTCGCCGAGACCATTCAGCGAGTCCAGCAGGTCCTGCGCGTAGTCGGTGATCTTGAAGAACCACTGCGTCAGCTCGCGCTGTTCGACCAGCGCGCCCGAGCGCCAGCCACGGCCGTCGATGACCTGCTCGTTGGCGAGCACCGTCATGTCCTCCGGGTCCCAGTTGACCTTGGAGGATTTGCGCGTCACCAGCCCCTTTTCGACGAAATCGAGGAACAGCATCTGCTGGCGGTGGTAATAGTCGACGTCGCAGGTGGCGAACTCACGCGTCCAGTCCAGCGACAGGCCCATCATCTTGAGCTGTTCGCGCATGGCGGCGATGTTGGCGTAGGTCCATTCCTTGGGATGGACCTTGTTCTGCATCGCCGCATTTTCGGCCGGCATGCCGAAAGCGTCCCAGCCCATAGGGTGCAGCACGTTGAAACCCTTGGCCCGCTTGTAGCGCGCCACCACGTCGCCCATCGTGTAGTTGCGGGTGTGGCCGATATGGATCTTCCCCGAGGGATAGGGGAACATCTCCAGCACGTAGTATTTCGGCTTCGGGTCGTCGTTCTGCGCTTCGAACAGCTTCTTTTCGGCCCAGGCCTTCTGCCATTTGGGCTCTGACGCGCGCGGATTGTATCGTTCGGTTGCCATCGGATGATTTTCACTTAAAAGCAGGCGCAGACCGCCGGACAAGGCCCGGTGGCCAAGGTAAATGTCGTGGCGGTGTTCACCATGGATTGCCGGACCCGTCAACTGCGGTGAGCCGGCGAGGGCTAGAAAGACAGGCAGGATATAGGCATGGCGAGCGCCGTCGAACAGTTTTTCGCCGTCAGGACGAGGATCGCTGCCGCCGAGCGCGAGGCCGGCCGCGACGCCGGCTCCGTGACGCTGGTTGCTGTGTCGAAGACTTTTGAGGCCGACGCCATCCGCCCGGTCATCGAGGCCGGCCAGCGCGTCTTTGGCGAAAACCGGGTGCAGGAGGCGCAAGGCAAATGGCCGGCGCTGAAAACTGAATTCCCCGACATCGAGCTGCATCTGATCGGCCCGCTGCAGTCGAACAAGGCGAAGGAAGCCGTCGCGCTCGCCGACGTCATCGAGACCGTCGACCGCGAGAAGATCGCCGCCGAACTCGCCAAGGAGATCGCTAGGCAAGGCCGTGCACCAAAACTCTATGTCCAGGTCAATACCGGCTCGGAGCCGCAAAAGGCCGGCATCGAGCCGCGCGACGCCGTTGCCTTCGTTGCCCGCTGCCGCGATGTCCACGGCCTCGCCATCGAAGGCCTGATGTGCATCCCGCCGGCGGACGAGAATCCCGGCCCGCATTTCGCCCTGCTGGAAAAGCTCGGCAAGGAGGCCGGCGTCGCCAAACTGTCGATGGGCATGTCCGGCGACTACGAGACCGCGATCGCCTTCGGCGCCACCAGCGTCCGGGTCGGCTCGGCGATTTTTGGGAGCCGGTAGTCGTCGGCTTCGCGAGACACCTGTCGATCCCCGATTTTTCGAGCTAATGTATCGAGCACATCCGGCCGAGTTAGCGAGGACTATTCTTCTTGGACTGGCACCTCAGGGACGCACGAAACAATCTTTCGAAGCTTGTGCGACAGGCGCGCGAAGAAGGGCCGCAAACCATCACCTTGCGCGGAAAGCCAGCTGCCGTCGTGTTGTCTCCTGATGACTATGACCAACTGATCGGCGCAAAGCCTTCGCTTGCGGAATATCTCCTCTCCGGTCCCGCATGGGACGACGATTTCGTCGAGGAGGTCAACCGCCGCTCAGAGACGATGATCCGACCCGTGGAATTCTGATAGATTTTCGACACAAACATCGCCTCGCGCATCTCGCCACGGTTGACGAGTTCTATGGGGCCAGATGCATCCGGTCGATTACGCCACCACTGGAAACGAAACGTACCGTTCCTATTTGCTTTGCGTAATCACCAAATCTTCTGGAGCTGCCACCATGCGCTACAATCAACTCGGAAATACGGGGATGTTCGTCTCCGAACTCTGCCTCGGCACAATGACCTTCGGCGCCGCCGGCGAGAATGCCCAATGGGGTCTGATCGCCAGCCTCGACCAGAAGGGCGTCAACGACATCGTTGGCCGTTCGATCGCCGCCGGCGTCAATTTCTTCGACACCGCCGACGTCTACTCCTTCGGCCAGTCCGAGCGCCTGCTCGGCCAGTCGCTCAGGGATCTCGGCGTCAAGCGCTCGGACGTCGTCATTGCCACCAAGGTGCATGGCGCCATGGGCCAGGGCCCGAACGAGCGCGGCTCTTCGCGAGGCCACATCATGGATTCGGTCGAGGGCAGCCTGGAGCGGCTGCAGCTCGACCATATCGACCTCTATCAGTTGCACGGCACCGATACGGTGACGCCGATCGACGAGACGCTACGGGCACTTGATGACCTGGTTGCCAGCGGCAAGGTTCGCTATGTCGGCGTCTCCAACTGGCAGGCATGGCGCATCGCCAAGGCTCTGGGCATTGCCGAGCGCAAGGGGTTCTCCCGCTTCGAGACCATCCAGTCCTATTACTCGATCGCCGGCCGCGATCTCGAGCGTGAGATCGTGCCGCTCATCAACGAGGAAAAGCTCGGCCTGATGGTCTGGTCGCCGATGGCCGGCGGCCTGCTGTCGGGCAAATACGGTCCCGGCGCGCCCGGCAATGGCGAGGGCCGCCGCGCCGCCTTCAACTTCCCGCCGGTCGATGAGGACCGCGCCTGGGCAGCCGTCGCCGTCATGCGCGACATCGCCAAAAAGCACGATGTCAGCGTCGCTACGGTCGCGCTCGGTTATGTCCTGGCCAAACCTTTCGTCATGAGCGTCATCATCGGCGCCAGCCGCATGGAGCAGCTCGAGCAGAACCTAGCCGCGGCCGAGGTGAAGCTCGACGCCGACGATCTCGCCAAACTGGATGAGGTCAGCGCGCTGCCGGCCGAATATCCCGGCTGGATGCTGGAGCGTCAGGGCGCCGGTCGCCGCCCGGCGCCGTTCACCCCGAAGAAATAGTCATCGCTGTCGCCTGATGCTTGGGGGGTCATCTGGCTCCCCAACGTCTTTTCAGCTCATCCGCACGCTCTCGACCAGAAAGTCGAGAAACGCCCGCACCCGTGCGGGCAAATGCCGGCCCTGGCCGACATAGACGGCGTGGGTAGGCTCCTCGTCGCCCGGATTGAAATCCTCCAGCAGCGCCGTCAGCCGCCCCGCCGCGATGTCATCGGCCACATGCCAGTGTGCCAGCCGGGCGATGCCGGCGCCGCCGACCGCCATCAACCGCATCGACTCGCCATCGCCGACCAGCGTGTTTCCGGTGATCGGCACCATGACGGCGTTCCCGGTTGCATCGACAAACGACCAGCCATCGACATGCCGGACAAAGCCGAAAGCCATGCGATTGTGCCGGTCGAGATCTGCTGGAACCAGCGGCGTGCCATGCGTCTTGAGATAGGACGGTGCGGCAACGACTGTCATCCGGCTTTGCCCGAGCTTGCGCGCCACCAGCCGCGACTCGCCGAGCGGCCCGGCGCGGATGGCGACGTCGGCACGCTCAGCCATCAAATCGATGACGCTGTCGGTCAGCACCAGATCGACCGAAATCCCGGGGTAGCGTTCGAGGAAATCAGGCAGCAGCGGGATCAGCCGATGCACCCCGAAGGGCACATAGGAGTTGACGCGCAGCCGTCCGCGCGGCGCGGCACCCACGGCCGCCTCGCGCTCGGCCGCCGCCATATCGGCCAGGATGCGCACCCCGCTGTCATAGAACGCCGTCCCTTCCGGCGTCAGCTGCAGCTTGCGCGTCGAGCGCGTGACCAGCCGCGCGCCGAGCCTTGCCTCCAGTCGCGCGATCAGCTTGCTCACCGCCGACGGTGTCATACGCAGCGAACGAGCCGCAGCCGAGAAACTGCCCGCCTCGACGACGCGGACGAACACTTCGATCTCGCCGGAACGGTTGATATCGGGTCTGGCCATTTGTGAATCTATTTCACAGGAAATATGCCCAAGGCAAGTCTGGTTCACAAGGCATGGCAACACGATCTCTGCGGTCGGGGCGCGGGTCTGGTCGCGTTCATCGAGTTCGAACTGGAAACCGCCATGCCTCTTGCTCTCTACGCCCTCGCTGCCGGCGCCTTCGGCATCGGTGTCACCGAATTCGTCATCATGGGGCTGCTGATCGATGTCAGCAAAGATCTCGGAGTCTCGATCTCGGCCGCCGGCCAGTTGATTTCGGGCTACGCGTTGGGCGTCGTCATCGGCGCGCCGCTTTTGACCATCGCCACCGGCAACTGGCCCCGCAAGACCGTCCTTCTGGCCCTTATGGCGATCTTCACGCTCGGCAACCTCGCCTGTGCGATCGCCCCCGACTACTGGACGCTGATGGGCGCCCGCATCATCACCGCCTTTGCCCATGGCACTTTCTTTGGCGTCGGCTCGGTGGTCGCCACCGGCCTGGTCGCGCCCAACAAGAAAGCCTCGGCGATCGCGCTGATGTTCACCGGCCTGACTATCGCCAACATCCTCGGCGTGCCCTTCGGCACTTGGCTCGGCCAGACCTTCGGCTGGCGCGCCACCTTCTGGGCCGTAACCCTGGTCGGCTTGGCAGCCTTTGCCGTCATCCTGCTTCTGGTGCCGCGCAGCAAGGAAGCGCCCGAGAAGACCAATCTGCGCGCCGACCTCGCAGTGCTGCGCCGCACGCCGGTGCTGCTCGGCCTCGCCACCACCGTGCTCGGCTATGCCGGCGTCTTCGCCGTCTTCACCTACATCGCCCCGCTGCTCACCGAGATCACCGGTTTTGGGGAAGCCGCCGTGTCGCCGATCCTGCTCGTCTTCGGTGGCGGTCTTATCGCCGGCAATCTGCTTGGCGGCAAGGTCGCCGACCGCTGGCTGGTGCCGGCGGTGCTCGGCAGCCTCGTGGTGCTGGCGTTGGTGCTGGCCACAATGACCTTCGCCGTCCACAGCCAAATCCTGGCCGTCATCTATGTCGGCCTGCTTGGTGCCGCCGCCTTCGCCACCGTGGCGCCGCTGCAGATGTGGGTGCTGGAAAAGGCGCAAGGCGCGGGCCAGAGCCTCGCCTCGTCCTTCAACATCGCCGCCTTCAACCTCGGCAATGCCGCCGGCGCTTGGCTTGGCGGCGCGGTGATTGCCCATGACCTCGGCCTCGGCTCACTAACCTGGATCGCCGCTTTGCTGCCGGTCGCGGCTCTTGGCGTCGCTGCCCTGGCGCTGCGCCTCGATCGCGCCCCCACAATCGGGGTGCCGGTCTGCGCCCAGTCATGAGCATCACGCGCAATCCTTCTTCGACATCATCAAGGAGCATAAAATGGATTATCGACGTCTCGGCGCATCGGGCCTGAAAGTGCCCGCACTCTCTTTCGGCGCCGGCACTTTCGGCGGCTCCGGGCCGCTGTTCGGGGCCTGGGGCAACAGCGATGCCAAGGAAGCGCGGCGGCTGATCGACATCTGCCTCGAGGCCGGCGTCAATCTGTTCGACACCGCCGATGTCTATTCGAACGGCGCCTCCGAGGAAGTGCTTGGCGAAGCCATCAAAGGCCGCCGCGACGCGGTGCTGATCTCGACCAAGACTTCGCTGCCGATGGGCGACAGACCGGCCGACTACGGCTCGTCGCGCTCGCGGCTGATCAAAGCCGTCGACGCCGCCCTGAAGCGCATGGGCACCGATTACATCGACCTGTTGCAGCTGCACGCCTTCGATGCCGGCACGCCGATCGAGGAGGTGTTGTCGACGCTGGACGACCTCGTGCGCGCCGGCAAGCTGCGCTATGTCGGCGTCTCCAACTTCTCCGGCTGGCAGGTGATGAAATCGCTGGCGGAAGCTGACAAGCATGCTTATCCGCGCTACGCCGCGCATCAGGTCTACTACTCGCTGGTCGGTCGCGACTATGAATGGGAGCTGATGCCGCTCGGTATCGACCAGGGCATCGGCGCGCTGGTGTGGAGCCCGCTCGGCTGGGGCCGCCTGACCGGCAAGATCCGCCGCGGCCAGCCCCTGCCGGAAAAGAGCCGGCTGCACGACACCGCCGATTTCGGCCCGCCGGTCGCGGACCAACATCTCTACCGGGTCATGGATGCGCTTGATGCGATGGCTGAAGAGACCGGCAAGACCGTGCCGCAGATCGCCATCAACTGGCTGTTGCGGCGCCCGACCGTGTCCTCGGTCATCATCGGCGCCCGCAACGAGGAACAGCTGCGCCAGAACCTCGGCGCCGTCGGCTGGGCATTGACGCCGGAGCAGGTCAAAAAGCTCGACGCCGCAAGCGAAGTGACCGCGCCCTACCCGTACTTCCCTTATCGCCGCCAGGAAGGTTTCGCCCGACTGAACCCGCCTGCGGTGTGATCGCACGACGTTGAAGCTGCCAATCTCCCCCCTTGCGGGGGAGATCAGCTATACTGCCGCTCAGTGCAGCACGAACTCCCCATCCACCTTCCGCCATTCGTTCGGCGCGATCAGCTTCTGGTGCGTGTAGCTGATCGAATGCAGCGGCCCGTCGAGCCTGGCCTTCCAGAACTCGATGAACTTGATCAGCACCGGAAACTTCGGCGCCAGATCGTAATCCTGCCAGATGAAGCTCTGCAGCAGATGCGGGTGGTCGGGAAAATGGTACAGAATCTTGGCCGTGGTCAGGCCATACCCCTTGAGCATCAGGTCCATTTCGGAATGATCGCGCATGACAGCCCCTTGGCCTAGTTGATTCTCCATTCCTCCCAACACCGAATTGTGCGCGCCGTTCCTTAACTGTCTATGATTTTCCTGATCCCAGTCGGGTTTTATGCACGAAAACATGCAGTTAGCAGCGACCGCTGCCGAGTGCTGATACAACCGAAACGGGAGCTGCGGCATCGCGCCACGCGAATCCAACGTCTAATGTTGCCGTCAGCGCGGAACTGTTAATAATGCCGCCGAATTCGCGGCTGCGTCGCCGTGATCCTGGCTGTGGTCAAGCCGGCGGGGTGGTTTGGGAGGAAAGTGAAGACATGTCCGAGGTGAAGATCCACCGCGTCCAGCCGGCGTGGAAGAAGAATGCGCTGATCGACAACGACACCTACCTCAAATGGTATGCCGACAGCGTGAAGAATCCGGACAAGTTCTGGGGCAAGCACGGCAAGCGCATCGACTGGTTCAAGCCGTTCAGCAAGGTCAAGAACACCTCCTTCGAGGGCAAGGTCTCGATCAAATGGTTCGAGGACGGCGAAACCAACGTCTCCTACAACTGCATCGACCGCCATTTGAAGAAGCGCGGCAACCAGACAGCCATCATCTGGGAAGGCGACAATCCCTACGACGACAAGAAGATCACCTATAACGAGCTCTACGAGCATGTCTGCCGGCTCGCCAATGTGATGAAGAAGCACGGCGTCAGGAAGGGCGACCGCGTCACCATCTACATGCCGATGATCCCGGAAGCGGCCTACGCGATGCTGGCTTGCACCCGCATCGGCGCCATCCACTCGATCGTCTTCGGCGGCTTTTCACCGGACGCGCTGGCCGGCCGCATCGATGACTGCAAGTCGACCTTCGTCATCACCGCCGACGAAGGCCTGCGCGGCGGCAAGCCGATCCCGCTGAAGGAAAACACCGACAGAGCGATCGAAATCGCCGCCAAGGCCGGCACCAAGGTCGATAAGGTGGTCGTCGTTCGTCGCACCGGCGGCAAGACCGGCTGGGTCCAGGGACGCGACATCTGGTACCATGACGAGATCGCCACGGTGAAAGGCGACTGCAAGCCGGAGAAGATGAAGGCCGAGGATCCGCTGTTCATCCTCTATACCTCAGGCTCGACCGGCAAGCCGAAGGGAGTGCTGCACACCACCGCCGGCTATCTCGTCTATGTCGCGATGACCCACCAATATGTCTTCGACTACCATGATGGCGATATCTACTGGTGCACCGCCGATGTCGGTTGGGTCACCGGCCACAGCTATATCGTCTATGGCCCGCTCGCCAACGGCGCCGCCACGCTGATGTTCGAGGGCGTGCCGAACTACCCCTCGCAGTCGCGCTTCTGGGAAGTCATCGACAAGCACAAGGTCAACATCTTCTACACCGCGCCGACGGCGCTGCGCGCGCTGATGGGCGCCGGCGACGAACCGGTGAAGAAGACCTCGCGCAAGTCGCTGCGCGTGCTGGGCTCGGTCGGCGAACCGATCAATCCGGAAGCCTGGGAGTGGTATTTCAACATCGTCGGCAACGGCAAGGTGCCGATCGTCGACACCTGGTGGCAGACCGAGACCGGCGGCATCCTGATCACGCCGCTGCCCGGCGCCACCGACCTCAAGGCTGGTTCGGCGACGCGGCCCTTCTTCGGCATCAGGCCGCAGCTGGTCGACGGCGAAGGTAGGGTGCTGGAAGGGGCGGCCGACGGCAATCTCTGCATCGCCGATTCCTGGCCCGGCCAGATGCGCACGGTCTATGGCGATCATGACCGCTTCGTGCAGACCTATTTCTCCACCTACAAGGGCAAATACTTCACCGGTGACGGCTGTCGCCGCGACGCCGACGGCTATTACTGGATCACCGGCCGCGTCGACGACGTCATCAACGTTTCCGGCCACCGCATGGGAACGGCCGAGGTCGAATCGGCGCTCGTCAGCCATGAGAAGGTGTCGGAAGCAGCTGTCGTCGGCTATCCCCACGACATCAAGGGCCAGGGCATCTACAGCTACGTTACCTTGATGAAAGGCGTGGAGCCGAGCGAGGAACTGCGCAAGGAGCTCGTGGCCCATGTCCGCAAGGAGATCGGCGCCATCGCCTCGCCCGACAAGCTGCAATTCGCGCCCGGACTGCCGAAAACCCGCTCCGGCAAGATCATGCGCCGTATCCTGCGCAAGATCGCCGAGGACGATTTTTCCGCGCTCGGCGATACCTCGACACTGGCCGATCCGGCCGTGGTCGATGATCTGATCGCCAACCGCCAGAACAAGAAGGGCTGAGGGGATTTGATGGCTGCACTGGGCGCAGTCACGGAGCTCTGGCGTTACCCCGCAAGTTCGCTTGCCGGCGAACGCCAGGACGCCATTTCGGTCGGCCTTGAAACCATCGACGGCGACCGGCTGTTCGGCCTTGTCGATGTCTCGGACAATGAGATCGCGCGGCCCGACCGCGACGCCAAGTGGCACAAGGTGCCGCGCATCCGCACCCGGCTGAGCAAGGACCGCAAGCTGGAGATCGCCGTTCCCGACGGCGACTGGCTGGCAGTGCCGGGTGTGGAATGCGACCAAGCCATCTCGGCCTATCTCGGCTTCGCCGCCTCGATCAGGCCGTTCAGCCAGGACAACGCTCCCGGCTACACCGGCCCGCTCACCGCGGCGCGCTACCGCAAAGCGCCGATCCATCTCTTGACCACCGCATCGCTGGCGCGGCTCAAGGCGCTGCACCCCGAAGGCATTCCCGATCCGCGCCGCTTCCGCCCCAACATCGTCGTCGACATGGCGGCGGTCAAAGGCTCGTTTCCCGAGACCGAATGGATTGGCCGCAAGCTCGCCATCGGCGATCTGCTGGTGACCGTCTCGGAGCCGTGCCGCCGCTGCGGCTTCACCATCATCAGCCAGGACGGCTTCGACCACGATCCCGGCATCCTGCGCAATCTGGTCCGCCACAACGCGCACAATCTTGGCGTCTATTGCACTGTGGACAGGCCTGCCCGCGTCGAGATCGGCGCGCCGATGCGGTTCGTGTAGGCCTCTACCGCGAGGCAGCGAATCGCAGACCTTGGAAAGCGTGGGGTTCGGCCCCGAATCCTATCTCTACCGATACAGATCCGCCCGTGTCGGCGGCAGCCCGCTCGGCCCGCGTGCGCGTTTGGTGACGACGGTCTGAAAAATCTGCGCCGAGGCGCGCTCGAAGGTGATCGAGCAGCCGGTGAGATAAAGCAGCCACAGCCGTGCCTTGGCCTCGCCGACTTCGGCGACCGCCTCGTCGAAGCGAGCCTGTAGCCGCTCGGCCCACAGCCGGCAGGTGCGCGCATAGTGCTCGCGCAGATTCTCGACGTCGTAGACCAGGAAGCCATGCGCCTCCAGATTGCCCAGCGTCATGCCGATCGTGTCGAGTTCGCCGCCTGGGAAAATGTATTTGAGCAGCGCCTTGAACTCCGGCCCCTTGCGCAAGGTTTTCTTCAAGTCGCCCTTGCTGCGCCTGGTGATGGCGTGGTGCAGATAGATGCCGCCGGGCTTCAGCAAGCGATGGATGGTCTTGAAATAGGTGGCGTGGTTGGCGAGGCCGAGATGCTCGAACATGCCGATCGACGATATCTTGTCGAAGGAGCCTTTGAGCTCCGTATAGGATTTGATTTCGATGGTGATGCGGTCCTGCAGCCCTTCGGCACGGATGCGCTCGCGGGCGAGATCGGTCTGCGCCTGCGACAGCGACACGCCATGGCCGACGACGCCGTAATTTTTGGCCGCATGGATCAGCATGGCACCCCAGCCGCAGCCGATGTCCAGCAGCTTTTCGCCCGGCTTCAGCCTGAGCTTGCGGCAGATATGGTCGAGCTTGTCGGCCTGCGCCTGGTCGATGCCATCGGCGAAATCCTTAAAGTAGCCGCAGCTGTAGACCATGCGCTCGTCGAGGAAGAGCCGGTAAAAGGCATTCGAAATGTCGTAGTGATGCTGGATCGCCTCCTGGCTCGACCCGCTGACATAGGGGTTGCGACCCGACAGATCGGTGCGTGCACTCATCTGCTTGCGTGACAGGAGCACCGCCGGCAGGTCGCGCAGGATCGCCAGCTTCGGCAGCGACTTGAGCTTGGTCCTGAGCTTGCCTTGCGACGGCAGTGCGTAGAAATCGAAAATCGTCCCGTCTTCGATGTCTATCGTCTTGGAGATCCACATCTCGATCAGCGTCGACAGCGATGGCCGCTTCACCACCTGCCAGACGATGTCCTGGTCGTTGATGGTGAGCACGGGCCCGATGGCGGGACCGATCCGCTCGCCGGTCCACAGCTTGACCGCAAAACCCGGCTTCAGCGTTTCGATCACCGTTCGCACGATGCGCGCGGCCTTCTCGGCTGCCTCCATGGCCATCCTCCCGAGTCCTGACAATCCACCTTGCATGGATTTTGCCCGCCCTCGCGGCTCTTCGCAACCCGGCGCAAAAGGCGGCTCGCCAGCTATTTCAAATCGGCATCTTGTTTTTTGCTGCAACGCACCCCATCATCTGTACGTGTTCAACAAATCGAAAGGAGGTGATCCGATGTCGAGTGATTTCGTTTTCCAGAACGTGGCCTCAGCGGATTGCACTTTCGGGAAGCAGTCTTCCCGTTAAGGCGCGATAAGCGCGGCGGGTGACCTCGGTCGCCGCCATTGGCCGCGCCACGGACGGAAACACGGAAGGCCGCCGGCTTCGTCAAGAAGCGGCGGCCTTTTCCATTTCCGGATTGTGTGTCGAAGCAGATCAGAATCCGGTCACGCCAGCATCCGCGCGCTGATCGTCTTGTCGACGCCGTGATAGGGCGGATTGAACAGCTTGCCTTCCTGCTCGTAGGTCCAGACCTTGAACAGCGAGAGTTGGTGTGGGCCGAAACTGTGCAGCAGCGGGACATCCGTGGCATCGCGGCCGCGCGCGATGACGACGCGGCCGATCCTGGGTTTGTTGTGGCGCGGGTCGAACGTGTACCACTTGCCGTCGAGGAACACTTCCATCCAGGCTGAAAAATCCATCGGCGCCGGGTCGGCCGGTACGCCGATGTCGCCGAGATAACCGTTCACATAGCGGGCCGGGATGTTCATGCAGCGGCAGAGCGTGATCGCCAGATGGGCGAAGTCGCGGCATACACCAACCTGCTCCTCATGCGCTTGGGCTGCGGTACGCGTCGACCGCGCATAGCCATAGCCGAAGGACAGCCGGTTGTGGACATAGTCGACGATCGCCTGCACCCGCGCCCAGCCGGAGGGAACATGGCCGAAAAGCTGCCAGGCCAGACTGCTCAGATGATCGGTCTCGCAATAGCGGCTGCCGAGGAGGTAGCCGAGCACATCGTCCGGCAGTTCCGCCACCGGCACTTCCCTGGCCAGCGTGTTGACCGCGTCAGGCTCGCCGCTGTCCTCGACGGCTGCGTCATAGAGAATGCGGAAACTGCCGGCGGGTACGGTGAAGCGGCGGCAGGTATTGCCGAACAGATCGTGATAGACCTTGCTCGGCACTGAAGGCGACGTCAGCACGCGCGTCTGCCGTTTGATGTCGGCCTGACGATCCCTGTGGATATCAAGCAGCGAGATGACCGGCGTGGCGCCGACGCATTCAATGGCGATTTCGTAGCCGAGCCGGATCAGCACAATGATTGCCCCTTCGATCCCGTGGAAAACAGTATGCTCAAAACGCCAGAGGCGGGACCATGGTTCCCTGGAACTATCGAAAAGGCTCTCCCGCGGCTTCCCAGGCAGGCGTGGCGACGTTACGGTCGAACGACATGTTTCGACCTCCCGAAACGATCCCTAACCCGTGGAAAATCTGATGTTTGCAGGCAGAAAATTCGCCGCGTTCCTGTTCGATATGGATGGCACGGTGCTCAATTCGATCGCCTCGGCCGAGCGCGTCTGGGCGGCGTGGGCGCTTAAGCACGGTCTCGACGTCGAAGCCTTCCTGCCGACGATCCATGGCGTGCGGGCGGTCGAGACCATCACCAGGCTGGCGCTTCCCGGCGTCGACCCTGTTCATGAGGCGTTTGTGCTGTTGCAGGCCGAGTCGGACGATGTCGAAGGCGTGCTGCCGATCGCCGGCGCAGTACGGTTTCTCAACGCGCTGCCGGCCGAGCGCTGGGCGATCGTCACCTCCGCGCCGCGCCCGTTGGCGCTGCTGCGCATGCGGGCCGCCGGCATCCCGGTTCCCGCCTTGGTGGTCGCGGCCGAGGATGTGTCGCACGGCAAACCGGCGCCCGACTGTTTCCTGCTGGCGGCAAAACGGCTCGGCGTCGACATCGGCGACTGTCTGGTCTTCGAGGACGCACCGGCCGGTATCGCGGCGGCGGAAGCAGCGGGCGCGTCGGTGATGGTGATCAGCGCCACTCACCAGCATCCAATGACGACTCAGCACAACTCGATTGGCGGCTACGAAACCGTCTCCATCGCCATCGATGACAGCGGCTGGATGACGCTGGGGGCACAGCGCAGCGCGGCCTGAGGAACTGGAGGACTGGAGGACTGGAGGACTGGAGGACTGGAGGACTGGAGGACTGGAGGACTGGAGGACTGGAGGACTGGAGGACTGGAGGACTGGAGAACTGCTATGCGCCTTTTTCTTCAACTCTTCAGTTCACCAGTTCCCCAGTTCTTCCGTTCCTGAACCCCTAGAAATCGCTAGCCAGTCCCTTCACTTCCCAGTCGCCGTAGCGGCCGGGTTCCTTGCCGCCGCGGCCGCCGATTTCCTTCGGCAACGCAGCTTCCTTCTGGCGATACGCTTCACGGCGCGCCTCGGCTTCAGCCAGCGCTCGGCTGGCCGCCGGCGTCAGGTCCTTCTCCCGGTCGGCATCGGCTTTGCTGGGTTGGTCGGTCATGCGATAGTCCGGGCGGATTGAAACGAAGGGCGGCGTTTCCCATCATATAGCCATGAGTTCACCCCGATCGACCTTTTTTTGCCACGGCCGCACAGGGAGCAGATGATGAGCACGCTACGCACCACCATGCTTCTGGCCGCGATGACGGCGCTGTTCATGGGCGTCGGCTTTCTGATCGGCGGCACCGGCGGCATGATGATCGCCTTCCTGGTCGCCGCGGGCACCAATCTGTTCAGCTACTGGAATGCCGACAAGATGGTGCTGTCGATGAACCGCGCCGTCGAGGTCAACGCGAAGAACGCGCCCGAATTCCACGCCATCGTCGAGGCGTTGGCCAAGCAGGCCGGCCTGCCGATGCCCAAGACTTATCTGATCGACAATCCGCAGCCGAACGCCTTCGCCACCGGCCGCAATCCCGAGAACGCCGCGGTCGCGGCCTCGACCGGGCTGCTGGAGCGCCTGTCGCATGAGGAGGTGGCGGCAGTCATGGCGCATGAGCTGGCCCACATCCAGCATCGAGACACGCTGACCATGACCATTGTCGCGACACTCGCCGGCGCCATCTCGATGCTCGGCAATTTCGCCTTCTTCTTCGGCGGCAGCCGCGACAACAACAACCCGTTCGGCTTTGTCGGCGTGCTGGTGGCGATGCTGGTCGCACCCTTCGCCGCCATGATCGTGCAGATGGCGGTCAGCCGCACGCGCGAATACGAGGCCGACCGGCGCGGCGCCGAAATCGTTGGAAATCCGCTTTGGCTGGCATCGGCGCTTGACAAGATCGCCCGCGGCGCCGAACGCATCCGCAACCAGGATGCCGAACGCAATCCCGCGACCGCGCATCTCTTCATCATCAATCCCCTTCACGGCGAGCGCATGGACAGCCTGTTTTCGACCCACCCGAATACCGACAACCGCATCGCCGCGCTGCAGGCGATGGCGCGCGACATGGCAGGCCGCCAGCCGGCGCCGCGCCAAGCGCCGACGCCCGGGCAAACAGAAGAATTCCCGGCCGATGCCGTGCAAGGCCCGTGGGGCAAGGCAGCACGCCCCACTCCGCCGACCAGACCGGCCAAGCCGAAAGCCAATCCGTGGGGCCGCAATCCGACCGGACCCAAAGGTCCGTGGTCGTGAGCGGCGCCAGATCCCGGCCCGCACATTCAGGCGATCGCGAAAACAGCTCGGACGAATTCGTCGCCGGCCTCGCCGCGCGCAAGGCAGCGGCGCGGCTGCTGGCCGCCGTTATCGACGCCAAGACGCCGCTCGACGGGCTGACGGACCACGAGAACGGCCATCCGCAATACAAGGTGCTCGACCTGCGCGACCGCGGCCTGGTGCGCGCCATACTGGTGACCGCGCTGCGCTACCGCATGACCATTGCCGGGCTCCTCGCCCGCCGCCTTGAAAAGCCGCTGCCACCCAACGCCACAGCTTTGTCGCACATCCTGCATGTTGCGGCGGCGCAGATCCTGTTCCTCGACATCCCCGACAGCGCCGCCGTCGATTTGGCTGTGACCCACGCCAAGTCGGACCCACGCACGCAGCGCTTTTCCGGCCTCGTCAACGGCGTGCTGCGCACTTTGGTGCGCGCCAAGGAAACCGAACTGCCGGCAGCTCTTGCCGCCACCGATGAGGCGCCAAAATGGTTCTCCGATCGCCTGAAAGCTGCCTATGGCCCTGAGATGACCAGACAGATCCTGGCGGCGCATCGCGTTGAGGCGCCGGTGGATTTCACGGTCAAGGCCGATCCCGAACTGTGGGCCGAAAAGCTCGGCGGCATCGTGCTGCCGACCGGCACGGTGCGAGTGGAAAAGCTCAGCGCCTCCGTCACCGAACTGCCGGGCTTCAGCGAAGGCGCATGGTGGGTCCAGGACGCCGCCGCCAGTTTTCCGGCGCGGCTGTTCGGCGATGTCAAAGGATTACGCGTCGCCGACCTCTGCGCCGCCCCCGGCGGCAAGACCGCTCAGCTGATCCTTGCCGGCGCCAAAGTCACCGCCGTGGACACCTCGAAGAACCGGCTGGCGCGGCTGACGCAGAACCTCGAACGACTCGGGCTGTCCGCCGAGATCGTGCAGGCCGATCTGCTGAAATACCAGCCGGCGGAGCTTTTCGACGCCGTCCTGCTCGACGCGCCCTGCTCTTCCACAGGCACGGTTCGGCGCCACCCCGACGTGCCATGGACCAAGACGGCAGCCGACGTCGAAAAGCTAGCCGATCTGCAAGCAAAGCTGCTCGCCCGCGCCGTCACTTTGGTCAAACCGGGCGGTCGGATTGTTTTTTCCAACTGTTCGCTGGACCCGATCGAAGGCGAGGATCTGTATCGCGTCTTTCTGGCCGGCAACAAAACCGTCGCCGACGATCCACTGCAGCCCGGCGAAATCGCCGGCATCGACGCCTTCCTGACCCCGCAAGGCACGCTGCGCACCACACCCGCCGATCTTGACCGTGGTTCGCCAGGGGTTTCCGGCCTGGACGGCTTCTTTGCCGCCCGCATGCGACGTCTGGCCTGACTCCGACGCGACGACATGCCTAAAGCATGTCGTCCAAGGACCAGTGCTTCCCCCACCTTGCATCGATCTCATCATCGACATTCTGGTAGCGGATATCGGTGGAGAGCCGGATACGCCCCTCCGCACTCTGGTTGGTCGTCGAGGCGTGGATCATATAGGGCGAGTGGAGGACGACATCGCCGGCCTCGAAGTCCGCGATCAGCCAGCGTGTATCGAACCGCTCCGCCATGTCGGGCAGGTCCTTCGACACCCAGCCGCCCTCGCTCATGTTCCTGTTGTAGGCGCTGATGCGCTCCTGCGGGCTCAGCCCGGCATTGTCCCTGGCGAACCGGGCCTCCATGTCGAGGCCGATGGCGTGCGATCGCTCGAGATAGACCAGGCCGCCCATGTCGACGGGAACGTCGCCGATCGGGATCCAGGCCGTGACGATGCGGCTGGTGCCGCCGCGAAGATAGACGAGATCGTAATGCGCCGGCGTCGCCACGGTGGTGCCCGGTTGGGTGAAGCGCATGATCTTGCGCTTGTGCAAATAGGACAGCCCGCCGACGAACGCATCCATCAGCCGGGCCATCCGGGGCTGTGCGCAGAACCCTTCATAGGCGGTGGAGCGAACCAGCGCCATCAACCGGCGATCGGCGAGCTGACGGTCGAACGTGCCGGCCGCCAGGCCAAGCGCGGGATCGGACCCGGGCTGCAGCAAGCCGGTGTCGGCCAGATACGAAAACACCCAGCCGCGAAAATCCATGACGTCGCGGCGCGGCAGCATACCTTTCAGCCAGACATAGCCTTGCTCGGCAAGGAGGCCTCGAATGGCATCGATGCCGATCCCGGCGTCGGTTGGCACGAGATGGCCCAACCGGTTCGGCGCCATCGATAATGTCTTGCCGTTGGCGTTCAGATCGATTGACGCAACAGGACTCCGTCGTTGCATGCCACCTGTTGAGCTTGACATTTCAGCCACCTGCGATTTTCCATCCTTAGCTGGAAATGCCATACTGTTTGCACACTCGCCCATGGACGGAACGAAGCCATGGACTTTTCGCTCATGAACGATCTCTCTTACGCACTCTACAGATCCGCACCGGCCGCGGCCGGCGGCCTGTCGGTTACAGGGATTGGTCGGCATCGCGTCACGCAGGCGATCCAAGCGCGCAAATTGCCGGAATTCGCCGTGGTGCTGATTGAGAACGGTCAAGGCTGGCTTGAAACCAGGACTGCCGGCATGCAGACGATCCAAGCGCCGGCCCTGTTCTGGCTGCTTCCCGGGAGGATGCATTCCTACGGCCCGGACGCATCGGGCTGGCTCGAACGCTGGGCACTCTTCGACGGGGCCTTGATACGCGATTTCACCCGGCTGCGGCTGATTGCCGAGGACGCCCCTGTCGTCCCCTTGCGCGACCTCGGCAAAATGCAGCGGCTGTTCGACAGGCTGCATGGTGAGCTGTCGCTCGATACGATGCTGAGCCAGGCAGAAGCCGCCGCCACGATGCATCGCATCGTCGTGCGTGCTGCCCGCCAGGCAATGGATTGGAACAACCGTCAACGAAACCCCAGCCTCCAGGATGCCGCCGACATGCAGCCCATCGTCGACGAATTGCGCCGCTGCGCGTGCGACTCGGTGGATCTCGATGCCTTCGCCGCGAAATTCTCGATGTCGCCGGCAACCTTGCGGCGCAGATTTGCGCGGGCAGCCGGCATGTCGCCCAAGGCCTTCCAACTGCGCACGAGGCTCGACCGCGCCAAACAGATGCTGGCCGCCTCCGATTCGCCCATAGAGTCCATTGCGGCCGCCGTCGGCATCCACGACGCCTTCTATTTCTCCCGTCTGTTTCGCGACCGGGAAAACTGTTCGCCCAGCGAATTTCGGTCTCGCCACAACCGCAAGTGAGTGCCGGATTGCCGGGCTTAAACCCGCGAAGCGCTTGACTTTTTTCGGGGCGGGTCGGTGGCCGGCAGCGTGAGGCGCTTCACGTCGGCGGAATTCGACTTCGCACAAGTTCTTGAATCATATAAGCTTGTGCTGGGGTACCGGAACATGATGCCGAAAAGTGTGACGCGGTTTTCGGGCGACAGCATGCTCTATCTCCAGGCGACGAGGAGGGGTTTTGGCACTGGCTGCCGGCAGCACGACACGTCTGTGGACGCTTGTCGCTAAGGAGTTTTGGCGCAAGACGCGCCGGCGCCTTCGCGCAGGGCCAGTCTATCGCTGGCGCTATTCCGGGCGCACGCCCGAACGCGTCCTGATTGCACCGCCCGACCTCAGGCTCGCCGATCCGCAGATCGCGCTCGAGATCTATTATGGCCGCTATCCGCTGTCGGGACATCTGGTCGAGACCGGCGGCAAATCGCCATTCCAGATCGATGTCGCCAATCGCGGCTGGGTGAAGACGCTGCACGGCTTTCGCTGGCTGCGCCATATGCGCGCCGCCGGCACCGAGCTGGCCGCCGCCAATGCACGCGCGCTTGTCTCCGACTGGATCGCCATGCATGGCAACCAGATTTCCGGCATAGCCTGGGAGCCCGGCACCACCGCCAAGCGAGTCATTGCCTGGTTGCAACACTCCTCGGTTGTCCTACAAGGGGCCGAATTTCCGTTCTATCGCGCCTTCCTGAAATCGCTCGCCGTGCAGATCCGCTATCTCCGCTCGATGGCGCGCGAGATGCCGGACGGCAAGGACAGGCTGCGCGCTCGTATCGCGCTTGCCTTCGCCGCGCTGTCGCTGCCGGCGCCGGCCTCGGCACTGCGCGGCGCCACCCGCAACCTGGCGGAAGAACTCGACCGCCAGATCCTTCCCGATGGCGGCCATATTTCGCGCAACCCGATGGCGGTGCTCGAATTGCTCGCCGATCTCCTGCCGCTGCGTCAGACCTATGCCAACCAGGCCGAAACGCCACCGGCCGCCCTGATGGGCGCCATCGACCGCATGCTGCCGGCGCTCCGTTTCTTCCGCCATCAGGATGGCAGCCTCGCCCGCTTCAACGGCATGGGCGCCACCATCCACGACCGTATAGCCACCATCTTGCGCCACGACGACACCGCCGGCGCGCCGCTGCTGCACGCGCCGCATTCCGGCTATGAGCGCCTGTCGATGGGCGGCGTGACGGTGATTGCCGATACCGGCCCGTCGCCGGCCGTCGATGTGTCCAACGCCGCGCATGCCGGGTGCCTGGCCTTCGAACTCTCGTCCGGTCGCCAGCATTATATCGTCAATGCCGGCATCGACACCTATGGCGCCGCCGAGTTCCGGCCGCTGGCCCGTGCCACCGCGGCGCATTCGACCGCCACCATCAACGACACCTCGTCAGCGCGGTTTTCCCATTCGCTGCGCGTCAACGACCTGCTCGGCTCACCCTTGCTCGGCGGCCCGCAGCATGTGCCTTGCAAGCGCATCGACCAGAAGGGCGCGCAAGGCTTCATCGCCCGCCATGACGGCTATGTGCAGCGCTTCGGCTTCCTGCATGAGCGCGAGCTGAAACTGTCGAGCGAGGGCAATGTGCTCGCCGGCAGGGATCGCTTCCTCCGCCCGGGCGGTGCGGCGATCCGCAACAATGGCCGCGACTTCGTCGTGGTGCGCTTCCACATCCACCCTGATATCAACCTTTTGCAGGACGAGCATGACCGCCTGGTGCTGACCGCCGACCAGGCCGACACATGGGTGTTCACCTGCACCGAAGTGGTGCCGGAGGTCGAGGAATCGATCTATTTCGCCGGCCTTGGCGGCCCGCGCCGCAGCCGCCAGATCGTGCTCGCCTTCAAGGCCTCGGAGATCGCCGAGGTGCATTGGCAGCTCACGCGCACCGGCATCGCCGGCTATCCCGAGAACAGCTGAGCGTCGTTGCCGGCGCCGGCTTGATCGAGCTTCCGGCTTGATTTCCTGACCTCATGTGCTACGGCCCGGCAACGCTCTCCAATCAGCCCTGAAAGGCCGCCAGCCCATGGCCGTCGCCGCCAAGAACATTCCGGCACCCGACCTCCTTCCGGTCCGCCGCGCCCTGCTTTCCGTCTTCGACAAGACCGGCCTGACCGACTTCGCCAAAGGGCTGGTCGCGGCCGGCGTCGAGCTGGTCTCGACCGGAGGTACGGCAAAGGCGATCGCCGAGGCGGGGCTGGCGGTGCGTGACGTCTCGGAACTGACAGGCTTTCCCGAGATCATGGACGGCCGCGTCAAGACGCTGCACCCGTCGGTGCATGGCGCACTGCTCGGCGTGCGCGACGATCCCGAACACGCCAAGGCGATGCACGATCACGGCATCGAGCCGATCGATCTGCTCGTCTCCAATCTCTACCCGTTCGAGGAGGTCCGCCGCTCCGGCGCCGACTATGCCGCTGTTGTCGAGAACATCGACATTGGCGGCCCGGCGATGATCCGCGCCTCGGCCAAGAACCATGCCTATGTCGCCATCGTCACCGATCCCGGCGATTATGCCTCGGTGCTGAACGCGCTAGAGATGAACATCGGCTCGCTGTCGCTGGATTTCCGCCAGAAGCTGGCGGCAAAGGCCTTTGCCCGCACCGCCAGCTACGATGCGGCGATCTCCGGCTGGTTCGCCGAAACGCTGGAGATCGAGCATCCGACCTGGCGCGCCTTCGGGGGCAGGCTGGAAAGCGTCATGCGCTATGGCGAGAACCCGCATCAGAGCGCCGGCTTCTATGTCAATGGCGACAAGCGGCCGGGGGTCGCCACGGCTCGCCAGTTGCAGGGCAAGCAGCTGTCCTACAACAACATCAACGACACCGATGCCGCCTTCGAGCTGGTGGGCGAGTTCGACCCCAACCGCTGCGCCGCCGTTGCCATCATCAAGCACGCCAACCCGTGCGGCGTCGCCGAGGACGCTTCGCTGGCTGCTGCCTATGCGAGAGCGCTGGCCTGCGACCCGGTTTCGGCCTTTGGCGGTATCGTCGCCATGAACCGCATCCTCGATGCGGAAGCGGCGCAGGAGATCGTAAAAACCTTCACCGAGGTGATCATCGCGCCGAACGCGTCGGAGGACGCTGTCCGCATCATCGCCGCCAAAAAGAATTTGCGACTGCTGGTCACCGGCGGTCTGCCCGATCCGCACGCCGGCGGCATCACTGTGAAATCCGTCGCCGGCGGCATGCTCGTCCAGGGCCGCGACAACGCGGTGGTCGACGATCTCGAGCTCAAGGTGGTGACCAAGCGCGCACCGAGTGCGGCCGAGATGGCCGACCTCAAATTCGCTTTCCGCATCGCCAAGCACGTCAAGTCGAACGCCATCGTCTATGCAAAAGACGGCGCTACCGTCGGCATCGGCGCCGGCCAGATGAGCCGCGTCGATTCCTCGCGCATCGCCGCCCGCAAGGCCCTCGACGCGGCGGAAGCAGCTGGCCTCGCGGAGCCGTTGACCAAGGGCTCGGTGGTCGCCTCCGACGCTTTCTTCCCTTTCGCCGACGGGCTGATCTCAGCCATCGAAGCCGGCGCCACGGCGGTGATCCAGCCCGGCGGCTCGATGCGCGACGACGACGTTATCGCCGCTGCCGACGCGCATGGCATTGCTATGGTGTTTACCGGCGTGAGGCATTTCAGGCATTGAGCGCCTCTGCCTTTTCCCACAAGGGGAGAAGGAAAAGTGCGGCGCTATTCCACCGGCTGATCCGCCGGGTACGGCGTCCAGATCAATATCGCGATCCCAACGCCCAGGAACAGCACGATGGCCGCCATGCCGAGCCGCGCCGAGCCGCTGGCGAGCGTGATCGACGCCACCATGAACGGCGCCAGGAAACTCGTGGCCCTTCCGGCCAGCGCATAGATGCCGAAATAGCGGCCGGATTCGGCTGCGGTCACGCTGCGCGCCATGTAGGAGCGTGACGACGCCTGCACCGGTCCGAACGCCAGCCCGATTAACAGGCCATAGAAAATGTAGGCCTTTTCCGCCGCCGTGCCGAACAGGCCGCCACTATCGGCTCCCGGCATCATCCAGGCGCCGAACAATGTGTAGCCTGGCCCGGTCGAAACGATGCCGATGGTGGCGATGCTGAGCAGGACGAGCGAAATCATCACGATGGTCTTGGAGCCAAGCGCGGTGTCCAGCCATGCGGCAACCAGGCAGCCGACGATGGCGACGACGTTGAGGATAATGCCGAACATGCCGATCTCAGTGATCGACCAGTGGAACATCGCTGCCGCAAAGGTGCCGCCCAAAGCGAGCAGCGCATTGACGCCGTCCTGATAAATCATGCGGGCGACAAGGAAGCGGAAGATGCCTTTGCGCCGGCGCACTTCAGTCAGCGTCGACTTCAGTTCCGACAGCCCCTCGCGCACCGCGGGCCCGATCGGAATCCCCTTGATGGCGTCCGGCGTAAAGAAGAACATCGGCAGGATGAACAGGAAATACCAGCCGGCCGACAGCGGCCCGGTGGCGCGCGCGTCCTCGCCGAGTTTCGGGTCGAGCCCAAAGAGCGGGTCGATGCCGATGATCGTCTTGCCGGTCTCCGGCGAACCCGCAAGACAGGCGACAACAAAGATCAGCGCGATCATGCCGCCGAGATAACCAAGTCCCCAGGCAATGTTGGAGACGTGGCCGATCTCGCTCTTCGGCACCAGGCGCGGCATCATCGAATCGTTGAACACGGTCGAGAATTCCGCCGCGACCGAAGCGAGAGAAAAGAACAGCACCACCAGGAAAAGGTTCGAGCCGGGAGCGGCGAACCATAGCAGGCAAAGGCTGATGATCTTGATCGAGGCGAAGAACGCAATCCACGGCTTGCGCGGCCCGGTCTGGTCGGCAATCGAGCCGAGGATGGGAGACAGCACGGCAATGACCAGGCCCGCAACAGCGATGCCGTAGCCCCAGGCCGCCTGGCCTGAGATCGGATCGCTCGCCATGCGCGAGACGAAATAAGGCCCGAAGATGAAGGTGGTGACGACGGTGAAAAACGGCTGCGCCGCCCAGTCGAAGAACATCCATCCCCAGATGCCGTGCCCGGATGCCCGCTGCACTGTTTCTACCGCCGCCATGATGATTCCCCCGGGACACCGCGCTTCTCGGATGCCATGTCTGCATGTTTCGAGTGCTCATGCAAACCGCCAAAGATTCGCGCTGCCCCTCACCTGCCTGCCAGCATCCTCTCCCCGAATAGTGACGGGGAGAGGGTTGCTCTCATCGATGATTTCGCTAGTCGCCAGCGTTGCAACAAGGGCGCCAAGGCTACGGCCCGCCCTTTCTCCTCGTCACTATACGGAGAGAAATGCCAGGCAGGGCAATGAGGGCGGCGCCGGCGTTTCGGAGATGTTCACATCCCCGTCAGATCGCTCATCAGCCCCGAAGCCACCGACAGCCTGGACACGGTGATATCCCCGCCTTCGGTCAGCGCCTGCAGCCGCTCGCGGATGCGCGCCACGCGCTCGCCTCCGGCTTCCAGCCAGGCCGCCACAGGATCCGCCGTCCCGGCATGGCCGGCGAGAGCCGCCACCGCAATGCCGCGCCGCGCCGCGCCGATCGTGTCGGTGGCGCGCGACAGCGCCAGCTGGTCGTAATAGTCCGACGGCGTGATTGAACGCGCCGCCTCTTCGACGCGCGGAATGCGGAAGGCATCGCTGACGGCGAAGAACGCCTTGGCCGAGGCGACGACGTCGGCATTGGCCGTGCGCGCCGTCAGTGCGATGTCGGGGATCAGTCCCGCCACATCGGCCATTGCCAGCTGCCCGGCGAGCTTTTCGGGGGCGCCGGCCTTGAACAGGCCATACCGCCTCTCCTCGACCCGCTCGCGCGAGAAGGCCGGTAGCAGCGAGAGCAGCTTCGGCTCCAGCGCCATGCGCGCCTCTTGCAGTTCGGCAATGCGCTGGCCGAGCGCTGCGGTGCCGGCATCGTTCTTCAGATACCAGCCGCTGGTCACGAAGATAAGCCGGCTGACGGACTGGTAGAGATCGAGCTGCGCCTGGCCGTCGATGTGGCTGTCCAGCGCATCGATCTCCTGATAGAGCGCCGGCAACGCGAAGCCGTCGCGCACCACGGCGAAGGTGCGCACCACGTCGGCCGCGCTGCGCCCCGTGGCTTCCTGCAGCCGGTTGACGAATGACGGTCCGCCGCGATTGACGAGATCGTTGGCGACGACGCGGGCGATGATTTCGCGGCGCAGCCGGTGGCCATGGATCTCGGCCGCATATTTCTTCGCCATCCGGTCAGGGAAATAGCCCATCAGATCGCGGTCGAAATGCGCGTCGTCAGGCACGTCGCTGGCGACGATGTCGGAAAACAGCACGATCTTGGCATAGGCGAGCAGCACGCCAAGCTCCGCCCGGGTCAGCGGCTCGCCACGCGCCTCGCGCTCGGCAAGGGCGGCCGGCGACGGCAGCGTCTCGACAGCGCGGTCGAGCAGGCCCCGAGCCTCCAGCGCCGCCATGAACCGGCTCTGGTGCGCGATGTCGGCAAGGCCGCGCTTGCGGGCGATGGAAAGCGCCAGCGTCTGTTCGTAATTGTTGGACAGCACGAGGCCGGCGACCTCGTCGGTCATCTCGGCCAGCAGCTTGTTGCGCGCCGGCCGGGTCAGCGATCCCTTGCGCATGGCGGACGCCAGCGCGATCTTGATGTTGACCTCGACGTCGGAGCAGTTGACGCCGCCGGAATTGTCGATGGCATCGGAGTTGCAGCGACCGCCATTCATGCCGAATTCGATGCGGGCACGCTGCGTGACGCCGAGATTGGCGCCCTCGCCGATCACTTTGGCCCGCACATCGAGCGCGGTGATGCGGATGGCGTCATTGGCGCGGTCGCCGACTTCGGCATTGGTTTCGCCCGAGGCCCGCAAATACGTGCCGATGCCGCCGAACCACAGAAGGTCGACGTTCGCCTTGAGGATGGCGGTCATGATCTCGGCCGGTGTCGCGGTGGTCTTGGCGAGGCCAATCGCCGCCGCCGCTGCCGCAGGCAGCGTGATCGACTTCTGGCTGCGCGAGACGATGACGCCGCCTTCCGACAGTTTGGTCTTGTCGTAGTCCTGCCAGGACGAACGCGGCAGCGCGAACATGCGCTCGCGCTCGGCCATCGACGCCACCCTGTCTGGATCGGGATCAATGAAGATGTCGCGATGGTCGAAGGCGGCGATCAGCCTGGTCTGCGGCGACAGCAGCATGCCGTTGCCGAACACGTCGCCCGACATGTCGCCGACGCCGACGACGGTGAAGGGGGTGGCCTGGATGTCGCGGTTGATCTCGCGGAAATGCCGCTTGACCGCTTCCCAGGCGCCTTTGGCGGTGATGCCCATCTTCTTGTGGTCGTAACCGGCCGAGCCGCCGCTGGCGAAGGCGTCGTCGAGCCAGAAGCCGTGGCTTTCGCTGATGGCGTTGGCGGTGTCGGAAAAGGTCGCCGTGCCCTTGTCGGCGGCGACGACGAAATAGGGATCGTCGGGGTCGCGCCTGACAACGCCGGCCGGCGGGATGACACCGTCCAGCCCGATATTGTCGGTAATCGACAACAGGCTGGAAACGAAATTCTTGTAGGCCGAGGTGCCGGCCTCGAAGATGGCGTCGCGGCCGGCGCTCATCGGCAGCTTCTTCGGATAGAAGCCGCCCTTGGCGCCGACCGGCACTATGACGGCGTTCTTGACCTGCTGCGCCTTGACCAGGCCGAGCACCTCGGTGCGGTAATCCTGGGCGCGGTCCGACCAGCGCAGGCCGCCGCGCGCAACCGGGCCGAAGCGCAGATGCACGCCCTCGACCTCGGACCCATAGACGAAGATCTCGCGCCACGGCCGCGGCGCCGGCAGGCCATCGACCGCTTGCGAGTCCAGCTTGATCGCCAGTGACTGGCCCCGCGCCTTCGTTCCCGCAACGAAATGATTGGTGCGCAACGAGGCTTCGATCAGGTTGAGATAGCGGCGGATGATGGTGTCGTCATCAATGTTAGGGACTTCCTCCAGCGCGTCCTTGATCTTGGCCTTGAGGTGCTTGGCGGCGACGACGCCTTCCGTCTCGGCGGTCGGGCCGAGACGAGCGACGAACAGTGCATGCAGGCCGCGCGCAATGTCGGGATAGCGGTTGAGCGCGGCCGCGATGAAATCCTGGCTCTGCGGGATACCGGCTTGCTGCAGGTAGCGGCCATAGGCGCGCAGAATGCTGACTTCGCCCGACCACAGGCCGGCGGTCTGGGCAAGCCCGTTATAGCTGTCATTGTCGATGTCGCCGCGCCAGACCGACAGGAACGCGTCCTCGAACAGCGCGCCGCCATCGCTGAGGTCGATCGGCTTGCCGTAGCTGTTCTCCAACTCCATGTCGTGGACGAAGACGGTGTCGCCGCCGTCCTCGCCAACTTCGAAGGTGCGCTCGCTGATGACGCGGAAGCCGATGTTTTCCAGCACCGGCACGCGACGCGACAGCGCTACCGGGCTGCCGTGGTGGTAGATCTTCAGCGCTGCCTGATGCGGTTTCTGCTCGGCATGGCGGTAATAGTCGATGGCGATCGGGTTGGCGGTGCTGATGCCGGCGATGCGCCCCGCATCCTTCAGCGCGACGGCCGCGCTGAAGGAATCGCGATAGCTCTCAGGCAGACGCGCGGCGATCGCCTTCAGCGATGGATCGCCGCCGACGGCTTCCGCAGCTTCGGCCAGCGCGTCGTCCCAGGTTCGCACGATGTCGCGGATCGCCGCTTCGATCACCGCCTGCTCGACCTTCGGCGTCTTGCCGCCGGAGCGGCCGATGATGAAATGCACACGCGCCAGCCCGCCCTCGGGGAAAGCCGGATAGTAAGCCGACAAACGGCCTTCGAAGACGGTCTTGAGATAGGTGCCGATCTTCTCGCGCACGACGCTGTCATAGCGGTCGCGCGGCACGAAGACGAGGATCGAGACGAAGCGGTCGAACTGGTCGGCGCGCACCAGCGCCCGCACCCGCGGCCGCTCGACCAGGCCGAGAATGGCCGCGGCGTGCTTCTTCAGGATCGGCACCGGCACCTGGAACAGTTCGTCGCGCGGATAGCTCTCCAGAACGTTGATCAGTGCCTTGCCGGAATGGTCGTGCCGGTCGAAGCCGGACTTGGCGATGATGGTCTCGGCCTTTGACCTCAGATACGGGATTTTCATCACCGAGCGCGTGTAGGCGGTCGAGGTGAACAGGCCGACCATGCGCAACTCGCCGGCAAGCGTGCCCTTGGCGGTGTAGGTTTTGACGCCGATATAATCGAGATAAATGCGGCGGTGCACCAGCGACTTGGCGTTGGCCTTGGTGACGATCAGCGGCTCCGGCCCATGCAGGAAGGCGCGGATTTCGGGCGTCGTCGTCACCGCCTCGGTGCCGCGCCGGAGCACCAGCACATCCGGGTCGGCGAGGATGCCGAGACCGGGTTTGTCGGCGCGCTCCAGATTGCCGCTCTCCGCGCCGCCGGAATATTTGAACTCGCGCATGCCAAGGAAAGTGAAATTGTCGTCGCGCAGCCATTCAAGGAAGGCGATGGCCTCGGCAACGCTCTTCTTGTCGAGCGGCACGGCGGAATAGCGGAATTCGGAAATCGCCTGGTCGAGACGGGCGAGCATCGGCTTCCAGTCGCTGACGGCGGCGCGCACCTGGTTGAGCATCTTGCGCAGGCGGTCGGCCAGCGCGTCGGCCTGCTCCGCCGTCAGGCGCGGAATATGGACATGGACGACGCTCAGGCGGTCGTGATTGCCATCGTCCTTGAGGGCGCTGCCGTCGCCGAGGATCTCGTCGACGCCGGCCTTGCCGTGACGCACGGCGATGACCGGATGGGTGACCAAAGTCGGTTCGCCGGCAGTTTCTGTGATCTCGCCGAGGATCGAATCGAACAGGAACGGCATGTTGTCGTTGACGACGGTGATGATCGTCATCGGGCGGCCCTCGCGGGAGACGCCCGACCCGGCATCGACGGCGACGACACTTTGGCCCTTCTTGTGGGCGGCGACCGCACGTCCTGCCAGGTCGGCGGCGCGCTCCAGGTCGGCGGCGTCATAGGCGGCAATGTCTTCGGCCGGCGCGCGGGCCAGCAGATAGTCGGCGAGCCTGGCCGGCTTCCCGTCGGGTTTCACCCCGGCATTGGCTGTTTTCTTCGGCTTAGCTGCGGATTTCACGCTCGCCATGTTGTCCTCCCGTCACATGCTTTTACGACTATGGTAGCAGATGACCGCTGTTTGGCGACAAAGGTTTGACGGCTCGATAAGAATTACAGGAATTCGACGGTCAGGCGGCGGTGAACGAAGAGGGAGACCCCATGTCCGGCAAAATCAGCGCACTTGACCTCGGTATCGCGGAACTGAGCGAGGCGACAAAAGCCTATTTCGCCAAATGCGAGGAAAAGCTCGGCCTGGTTCCCAACGTGCTTCTTGCCTATGCCTTCGACGAGAAGAAGCTGCGCGCCTTTACCGACACCTACAATGATCTGATGCTGGGTGAATCCGGCCTGTCGAAGCTGGAACGGGAGATGATCGCGGTCGTCGTTTCCTCGATCAATCACTGCTATTATTGCCTGACCGCGCATGGCGCGGCGGTGCGCCAGCTCTCCGGCGATCCGGCTCTCGGCGAGATGATGGTGATGAACTTCCGCGCTGCCAATCTTTCACCGAAACAGACGGCGATGCTCGAATTCGCCGTCAAGCTGACGGAAGAGCCGGCAAAGATCGTCGAGGCGGACAGGGAAGCACTGCGCAACGCCGGCTTCACCAACCGAGACATCTGGGACATCGCCTCGACCGCCGCCTTCTTCAACATGTCGAACCGCGTGGCGGCGGCCATCGACATGCGCCCGAACGACGAATACCACTCAATGGCGAGGTGACCAATGACGATAGATACGTCAGGCAAGTGGTGGGTTGGCAGCGAGCCCACTGACATCGGAGAATACTTGGAAGCCTATGGCGCCGACAACGCCGAGGTTCATGACTTCAGGCTCGCCCGCTGCAAGTGCGGTTCCATCTCGTTTCTCCTCGATGCCGACGATGACGAGGGTGTGGCGCGACGAACGTGCACGGTCTGCGGATCCGAGCATCTTATCTGCGACAGTGCGGAATTTTGGGACGAAGCCCAGCCGGAACGATGGGCGTGCACCGAGTGCGGCTCCGAAGCTGCAAACATCGGCGTCGGGTTTTCCATCTACCCGGAACGTGACGGCGTTCGCTGGCTTTATGTTGGCGTACGATGCGCGGCCTGTGGCGTTTTGGGATGCTTCGCCGGCTGGAAAGTTGGCACGTCTGATAGCATGGGTCTATTGGACAACGTCTAGCTTTGAGGTTCCCATAGAAAGGCGGTCAGGATCGCGCCGCGATGGCCGCGGCGGCGCCGGCCATCGTCGTGGCGCTGATGCGGTTGGCGATCTTCATCGCACGCTTGCTCTTCAACAGTTTGCGCGCCTGTGAGGCCGCGACGACCCAGGCGAGATCGATGGCGATCAGAACCACCGCCATCGTCGCCGTCAGTTCGACCCAGCCGATGACACTCACCGAAGCGAGGTCGATGATCGTCGGCAGCAGCGCCAGATAGAACATCATGATCTTGGGATTGCCGAGCGTCACCGCCATGCCGGCAAAGAACAGCTTTGTCGCCGAATCCTCGCGCGGCATCTCGCCTTCTTTTGCGTCGACAGGTGCGGTCCACATCTTGAAGGCGAGGTAGGCGAGGTAAGCGACGCCGATCCATTTCACGACGACGAAGGCTAAATGGAAGGTCTGCGCCACGACCGCCAGCCCGAACACCGCCAGCGACAGCCAGATGGCCTCGCCGATCCACATGGCGAGCAGGAAAGGGAACACGTCGCGAAAGCCTTTCGAGATGACGCGGGCAACAAGTGCGGCGATCGACGGGCCGGGCGAACCGGCAGCGACGAACAAGGCGGCGGCGAAGATCAGGAGCGAGGTGAGGTGCATGACGGAGCCTTCGAGCGTTGGATGGCGAAGAATATCCGATCGGCGTCAATTTGGCACCCTCTGCCTGAGGGCCAACGAACGCGACACATTTCGGAGATCGGACTTGCCCGTGCCAGCGGTTTGAGAAAGGATCGCGGCCGTGAAATCAATCGTCATCCACGCCGCAAAAGACCTGCGCATCGAAGAGACCGATTCGGGCGCGCCTGGCGCCGGACAGGTCGAAATATCGGTCGAGGCCGGCGGCATCTGCGGCTCGGACCTGCACTACTACAATCATGGCGGCTTCGGCGTGGTGCGCCTGCGCGAGCCGATGATCCTCGGACATGAGGTCGCTGGCACGGTGAAGGCACTTGGCGCCGGCGTTTCCAGCCTTGCCGTCGGCGACCGCGTTGCGATTTCGCCCAGCCGGCCCTGCAATGCCTGCCGCTATTGCCTGCAGGGCATGCAGAACCAGTGCCTCAACATGCGCTTCTACGGCAGCGCCATGCCGATGCCGCATATACAGGGCGCCTTCCGCCAGCGCCTCGTCGCGGAGGCCTGGCAGTGCCACAAAATCGCCGACCATGTCTCCATCAACGAAGCCGCCTTTGCCGAGCCGTTCGCGGTAACGCTGCATGCCGTGAACCGCGCCGGTTCGCTGCTCGGCAAGCGGGTTCTGGTCACCGGCAGCGGGCCGATCGGCGCGCTGTGCATCCTGGCCGCGCGCGTCCACGGCGCGCGCGAGATCGTCGTCACCGATGTCATGGACGCGGTTCTGGCCAAGGCCAACGAGATCGGCGCCGACCGCACCATCAATGTCGCCACAGATGCCGACAAGCTCGCTGGCTACAATGTCGAGAAGGGCAGTTTCAACCTCATGTTCGAATGCTCCGGCAATGAGCGCGCGGTGCGAGCCGGGCTCGATGTGCTGAAGCCGCGCGGGGTGCTCGTGCAGCTCGGCCTAGGCGGCGACATGTCGCTGCCTCAGAATCTCATCGTCGCCAAGGAGATCGAAATGCGCGGCTCCTTCCGTTTCCACGACGAGTTCGCGCTGGCCGTCGATCTGATCAACAACCGTCGCGTCGACGTCAAGCCGCTGCTGACCGGCATCTATCCGATGGACGAGGCGGTTGCGGCTTTCGAGATCGCCGGCGACCGCAACAAATCGATGAAGGTACAGATCGCCTTCGCCTGAGCAGGGCGAGACACCCTATGAACCTTGCCCGCTCGGCATCTTGCCGCTAGAAGAACCGTCCCGACATTCATTTCGAGCTTCATTTTGCCTCAGTAACCGCCGGTCTCGCCAACTCCCTGATCACACTTGGCAGGGCGCCGCATTAAGCGGTGCCTGCTCCATTTCACGTGTTCCTCAGGCGGCGGTTCGAGACCGGTTTGGCACTGCTGAACCGTTGTCGCGCGCTTTGCCGCCCGTGACAGCTGATTTCCGACATAGCTAGCTCTCGCCACGCCGTGCCCGCATGGGCATCTCGCCATTGCCGACCTGAAGAACTTCCACACTGGAAGGTCTTCCGGCTTGTCCCAACATCTCGCTATCCGCTGGGCAATCGCGCCCGAAATCGCACCTCGACCCCTGATCCACTGCAACCGCTGCGGCGCCGTGAAAGCCTATCGCTGCAGCGACAAATTCCGCGTCAACGCCAATGGCAAACGCATTGATGTCTGGCTGATCTATCGCTGCATCGACTGCGACAATTCGTGGAATTTCGGCATTTTCGAACGCTGCAACCGCCGCGACATCGAACCGACGCTGCTGACCGCTCTCGAAAGCAACGATCCGGCCCTCGCCCGCCGCCATGCCTTCGATGTCGTGGCTTTGCGAAACCGGGTCGGCCGCGTCGAGGAGTTTGCCGATGTCGCCGTTCACAAACACCGGCTCGGCGGCGAAGGCCGACCCGCAGCCGCGCTTGAAATCAGGCTTGGGCTGGAAATGCCGACATCGCTGCGGCTAGACCGTCTGCTCGCCGGCGAACTCGGCATCTCGCGATCAAGGCTTCAGGCGCTGGAGGAGAAACGATTGCTGTTTGTCGTTTCCGAAGGCGCCAGGGCTTTGCGCAAGCCGGCTCGCGATGGCACGATCGTGCGAATTGATCTCTCCGGCGAAGCCGACCGAGAAACCATCATCTCAAGGGCGAGCAGATAAACGAAATAGGGCGAAGCACATCGGTGCTTCGCCTCCTTCCGGATTTGGAAATCAGACGATTACGCCGCGCCCACAACCTTGGCCGACTTCTCGAAGCGCTTGCGCTCGTTCGGGTCGAGATAGAGCTTGCGCAGGCGGATGGTCTTCGGCGTCACCTCGACCAGCTCGTCGTCCTGGATCCAGGCCAGCGCGCGCTCCAGCGTCATGCGGATCGGCGGCGTCAGTTTCACCGCCTCGTCCTTGCCGGCGGCGCGGATGTTGGTCAGCTTCTTGCCCTTCAGCACGTTCACTTCGAGGTCGTTGTCACGGCTATGGATGCCGATGATCATGCCCTGATAGACCTTGACGCCCGGGTCGATGACCATCGGGCCGCGGTCTTCGAGGTTCCACATGGCATAGGCCACTGCCTCGCCCTGTTCGTTGGAGATCAGCACGCCGTTGGTGCGGCCCGGCAGTCCGCCCTTGTAGGGCTGGTAGGCGTGGAACAGCCGGTTCATCACGGCGGTGCCGCGCGTGTCGGTCAACAGTTCCGACTGGTAGCCGATCAGTCCGCGCGTCGGCGCGTGGAAGACGATGCGCTGACGGTTGCCGCCCGAAGGCCGCAGCTCGACCATCTCGGCCTTGCGCTCCGACATCTTCTGCACGACAATGCCGGCGTGCTCCTCGTCGACGTCGATGACGACTTCCTCGACCGGCTCCAGCAATTCACCGTTCTCGCCCTTCTGCATGACGACGCGCGGACGCGACACGGCGATTTCAAAGCCTTCGCGGCGCATCGTCTCGATCAGCACGGCCAGCTGCAATTCGCCGCGGCCGGAAACGAAGAACGAATCCTTGTCGGGCGATTCCTCGATCTTGAGCGCGACATTGCCTTCGGCTTCGCGCAGCAGGCGGTCGCGGATGACGCGGCTGGTCACCTTGTCGCCTTCAGTGCCGGCGAGCGGCGAATCGTTGACCAGGAAAGACATGGTCACGGTTGGCGGATCGATCGGTTGCGCATGCAACGCCTCGGTCACCGCCAGGTCGCAGAACGTGTCGGCGACGGTGCCTTTGGACAGGCCGGCAATGGCGACGATGTCACCCGCCTGCGCCTCTTCGATCGGCTGGCGCTCAAGGCCACGGAACGCGAGGATCTTGGAGATGCGCCCGGTTTCTATCTGCGTGCCGTCATGGTGGAGCACCTTGACCGCCTGGTTGGACTTCAGCGTGCCGCTCTCGATACGGCCGGTAATGATGCGGCCGAGGAACGGATTGGCTTCCAGGATGGTGCCGATCATGCGGAACGGGCCGGGATGAACGGTCGGCTCCGGCACATGCTTGATGACGAGGTCGAACAGCGGCGCCAGGCCCTGGTCCTTCGGGCCTTCCGGATTTTCCGAGACCCAGCCATCGCGGCCAGAACCGTAGAGGATCGGGAAGTCGAGCTGCTCGTCGGTGGCGTCAAGCGCTGCAAACAGGTCGAACACCTCGTTGACCACCTCGACGTGGCGGGCGTCCGGACGGTCGATCTTGTTGATGACGACGATCGGCTTCAGGCCGACCTTGAGCGCCTTGCCGACGACGAACTTGGTCTGCGGCATGGGGCCTTCGGCGGCGTCGACCAGCACGATCGCCGAATCCACCATCGACAGGATGCGCTCGACCTCACCGCCGAAATCGGCGTGGCCGGGTGTGTCGACGATGTTAATGCGGGTGTCCTTCCAGTCGACCGAGGTCGCCTTGGCCAGGATGGTGATGCCGCGTTCCTTTTCGAGGTCGTTGGAATCCATGGCGCGCTCGGCGACGCGCTGATTGTCGCGGAAGGAACCGGATTGCCGCAGCAATTGGTCGACGAGGGTGGTTTTTCCATGGTCGACGTGCGCGATGATCGCGATATTACGAATTTTCATTTTGTGGTCTCGGGAGCGTTGCAGGCAGCAGGCCAAAAGGCGCCGCCTCTTTCGGTTGCGCGGCTCATACAGGGTTTTTCGCAATTGCGAAAGAGGAGGCGCACCACCAAATACTCATCAAATCTTAAGCATCTCGGTGTGAGATGGTTTTGTTAACCAAGGCGGGAACCTTTCTGGGCCCGGGTAGTTCGAAATTCATGACCGACAAACTCAACCGATTTTGGCCCCTCATCGCTTCGGTCGCATTCGCTGCCGTGCTGGCGGCCAATGCCGCTCAATCGGCCGCCACGGTGAAGGAAGCCAATCCGGCTTCGTCGTCCGACCGGACGGCCGAGCAGATGTTTGCCGACGCCCCTGATGGCGTCGACCCCGTGGTCACCGGCCCGGTCAGCGCCTCTTTCAAGCAGAGGCAGCAGGTTGCAGGCTGCGACAGCGCGGTGTGGCCGAAGATTCCGACGGTTTGCTACTCGGACTGACGGCTGCCCATTCCAGGCATAGCGATCCTTCGCACCGACCCAAAGGCTTACGCCGACCGCACCGGATCGAGCGTCACCAAGGGGAGATTAGTACCGCGCCTTACGCCGCTTGCGGCTCCGGATCGAACGCCGGCCTGCTCGTATTGATCAGCAGCGACAGACACGCAGCCACGATCGCCGTCATGCCGGCGATCAAGAAGGCCAGTTCGTAATTGCCCTGCAGCTCGCGCATGGTGCCGCCGAAGGCGGCGGCAGTGGCCGCACCCACCTGGTGGCCGGCGACGATCCAGCCGAACACGATCGGGCCGCTGCGGTCGCCGAACGCCTCGTTGGCGAGCCTGAGCGTCGGCGGCACGGTGGCGATCCAGTCGAGACCGTAGAGCACGGCGAAGATGATCAGGCTGGTCGCCGAGAAGCCGGAATAGGGCAGATAGATCAGCGCCAGACCGCGAATGCCGTAGTAGACGCCGAGCAGCTTGCGCGGGTCGAAACGGTCGGTGAGCCAGCCCGAGAGCGTCGTACCGATCAGGTCGAAAATACCCATCAGCGACAGCAGGCCTGCGGCCTGTACCTCGGGGATGCCCATGTCGCCGCAGAAGGAGATCAGATGCGTGCCGACCAGCCCGTTGGTGGTGAAGCCGCAGATGAAGAACGTGGCGAACAGATACCAGAAGACGCGGGTGCCGGCGGCGCGGCGTAGCGTGTTCAGCGTATGCGCCAGGAAATTGCCTTGCGATGCCGGCGATACCGGCGGCACGTCATCCGCCCCGGCGCCATAGCGCACCATGCCGATCGAAGCGGGACGCTCCGGAACCAACAGCCAGACCAGCGGCAGAAGACAGGCGGTGGCGATCGAGACGGCGGTAGCGACGGGCTGCCAGCCGCCCGACTGGGCGAGCGATGCCAGCAGCGGCAGGAACACCAACAGGCCGGTGGCGCTGGAGGCCGACATCAGCCCCATCACCAAGCCGCGATTGGTCTTGAACCAGCGGTTGACGATGGTGGCGCCGAGCACGGTGGCGACCGCGCCGGAGCCGATGCCGGAAAACACGCCCCAGGTGAGGAACAGGTGCCATGGCTCGGTCATCAGCAGGCTGAGCGCGGTCGAGCCCGACATGATCACAAGCGAGGCAAGCAGCGTGCGGCGCAAGCCGATACGCTCCATCAATGCGGCGGCAAACGGCCCGGTCAGGCCGTAAAGGAAGATGCCGATCGCGGCGGCAATCGAAACCGTATCGCGCCCCCAGCCGAAGCTTTTATCCAACGGCAGCATCATCACCGAGGGTGCGGAACGAAGCCCGGCCGCGATCAACAGGCAGAGGAAGATGACGCCAACCACGACGAAAGCGTAGCGCTGGCCAAACGGACGGGATTGAGCTATCATGTTACTGACCGGTACGTTGCAGGGTGAGGACCTGTATACGTACCGATCGGTAACACGTCAATCGAGTCATACCATGCCAACGGACAAAAATTTTGAACTGACCATCAAGGACGGTCATGCAGTGGCACCGCCCAAGGCTGCCAAGAAAATCCTCGACGTGGCGTACGACCTGTTCTACCGCCGCGGCATCCGGGCGATCGGCGTCGACGAGATCGTCAAGCGCGCCGGCGTCACCAAGCCCAGCCTCTACCGCAGCTTTCCCTCCAAGGACGAGCTCGCCGCTTCCTATCTCAGGCAATATGACCGTGAGTATTGGGAGCGTTTCGACGAAGCCGTGGCTGCCCACCCCGGCGACCCGCGCGCACAGCTCAGGGCTTTCCTGACTCGCGTCGGCAAGCGCACGCAAAGGCCGGACTATCGCGGCTGCGGCATGACCAACGCGGCGGTGGAATATCCCGAACATGGCCATCCGGCGCGTGTCGTCAGCGAGGCCAACAAGCAGGAGCTGCGCCACCGCCTGCGCGCCATGGCCGCAGCGATGGGCGCTAAAGACCCTGACACGCTCGGCGACGGCCTGCTGCTGTTGATCGAAGGCGCCTATATCAGCGGCCAGCTCTTCGGCCTAGGCGGCCCGGCGCAATCGGTGGCCCGCAACGCCGACCTGCTGATCGAGGCGAGCTTGAAGAAATAACATTTCGAACGTTGGCGCCGCCCTCACCTAACGGCATCCTTTCCCGGAAATGGGGCGAGGAACGCTCTCATCACGATTTCGCCAATTGCCAGCGTTGCAAGGTTGTCGCCAGCGGCGCAGCCGGCCACTTTCTCCCGTTCAGGGGGAGAATTGCCCGGCAGGGCGATGTGGGCGGCGCCAACGTTGAGATTGGCACGCTAGGCCGGCCGCAAATTTGGCGATAGGCTGGGGCCAACCTCAAGGGAAAAGTCCGCATGCGAACCCTGCTGCTTGTTCCATTCGCCCTCGCCGCCCTCTGCCAGGCAGCCCATGCCGATGGCATATCCAGCGTCTACACCGACCTCGACTCGCAAAAGGATTGCGTGACCTATGCGCAGGCCGAGGAAGGCGATGGCGACTGGGCCGAACTCGCCTGCTCCGGCTATCGCGGCTATCCCGTGCTGATCGCCTACGACGATGCGCGTGAATCGCTATTCTACGGGTTTCCGCCCGGCGGCGAGATGACCTCGGTCTGGGAGAGCTTTTCCGGCTTCAACTCGTCCGGCGCCAAGGTCGAATGGCGCATCGAGACCAAGGGCGACGTTGCCGTTCCCTTCGCGGTGATCCACCGCCGCTCGATCAGCAATCCCGAGGATGAGAACAAGCCGACCGAAGTGCTGCTCGTCGCCAAGGTCGCCCAGATGGAAGCCCGCGACGGCTGCACCATCGGCCTCGTGCTCGCCACCGGCAACCCTCAGGCCAACGACCAGGCGCGCAAGCTGGCGGACGAAAAGGCGAAGAGTTTCGCCTGTGGCAAGGACAAGCACACCGTCATCGGCAACGTGCCGGCGTTTGGTCGGGTGGATAACTAGCCACGTGGGTGCAAGGCACCCCCCTCTGCCCTGCCGGGCATCTCCCCCTCAAGGGGGGAGATTGGCAGCTTCGCTGGCGGCGCTTTTCTTTCGGCGCTGAAAATTGACGAAAGCCGTTGCGACATCCGATCTCCCCCCTTGAGGGGGAGATGGCCGGCAGGCCAGAGGGGGGTGCCTCGCGCTGGCGTTTGCCGCTTACTTGAACGAGACGCAGGCCTCTCTCGGCGCTACTTCGCCGCCTTCGCCCGTGCGATCGCGTCGACGATCATCTTCTTGGCGTATTTCGAATCGTGCCAGCCTTCGATCTTGACCCATTTGCCGGGCTCGAGATCCTTGTAGTGCTCGAAGAAGTGCTGGACCTGGTCGCGGGTGATCTCGGGCAGCTGCGTGTATTCGGTGACGTTTTCGTAGCGCAGCGTCAGCTTCGGCGACGGCACGGCAATGACCTTCTCGTCCTGGCCGGCATTGTCTTCCATCACCAGCACGCCGATCGGTCGCACATTGATGACGCAGCCCGGCACCAGCGCGCGCGTGTTGCAGACCAGCACGTCGATCGGGTCGCCGTCGCCCGACAGCGTGTGCGGCACGAAACCGTAATTGCCGGGGTAGCGCATCGACGTATGCAGGAAACGGTCGACGAACAGCGTGCCGGCCTCCTTGTCCATCTCGTACTTGATCGGCTCGCCGCCGATCGGCACCTCGATGATGACGTTGATGTCCTCGGGCGGGTTCTTTCCGATGGCAATGGCTTCGATTCGCATGGCTTAAATCCCTCTCTCGATGTCCAAGATCGATAGCGGGCGGCGCGGCATGGTGCAATGCGGCGATTGGTGCGAAGCGCTAACGGAAGCGCACGGTTTATGATGATTTGTAACCGAGGCCGGTCATTCCCAGACGAAGGCGACCTTCTTGAGCGCCCTCTGCTCGAAAATCTCGACGCCTTCGGCGACGTCACGGCCACCCGCGCCGGCATAGAAGGAAAGTGCGTTCTGGTTGTCTTCCAGCGCCCACACCACCATTCCCTTCAGCCCGTGGTCGGCAAGCCGCGCCCGCGCCGCCTTGAACAGCCGGCTGCCGAGCCCGATGCCTTGATATTCCGGACGCAGGTAAAGTTCGTAGATTTCGCCCTGTTGCTTCAGCTCGCGGGCGCGGTTCTTGCCGATCGTGGCATAGCCGGTGATGGTGCCGCCGATCTCGACCACCAGAACGGTGGCGGCGCGGCGGATGGCGTTGGCCCACCAGTCGGCGCCGCGGCGGTTGATCATCGAGGTCAGCGAGCGATGCGGGATGATGCCGGAATAGGCGCCCTCCCAAGCCTGCTGGTGCACGTCCGCAATGGCGCCAGCGTCGCGCGGTTCGGCTTTCCTGATGTCGATGCTCAGCGTATTCATGATTTGTTAACCATAAACCCGCATCGGCCATTTGCAAGAGTCGAGGTCAGCCCGCCGACCGCTTTCTCACAGCCGATCGCGACACTGCTGACAATGGGCAAAGCCTGCCTGGAAAACGCACCCAGCCGGCGCGGTCAGGCGTCCGTCCGGGTAGCGCGTGCTGGCTTTTCAGATCTCGACGAGATGATCGTCCAGTTCATTGGCATCGCCCGACGTCACCGGGAAATGCTCGGCCAGCACCGCGCCGACCTGCCCGATCGCCTTGACGAAGCCGTCGGCGAGTTGGTCGTCGCCGGCATGCTGCAGGAGATCGCGCACCACGCCGTCCCAGACATGCTGGCCGACCTTGCTGTCGATGCCCGAATCGGCGACCACTTCGGCATAACGTTCGGCGATCGACACGAAGACCAGCACGCCGGTGCGCGCCGTGGTGCGGTGGACATTGCGGGCGAGGAACTGCCTGAGCGCATTGTCATGTGCCGCCTGATAACGCTGCCGGCGCGGCACCAGATGGATACGCAAGCCCGGCAGCGCCCACAAAAGCACCAACACCGAGGCCAGTGCCGACAGTTGGACAATGACGAAATGCGGCAGCCGGATCGACAGCCACCAGGCTTCCAGCCCATAGGCGACGGCGAGGCTGGCAATCAGCATGCCTGATGTCGCCATGAAGGCGGCGGGAAAGAAATAGCCGTCGCTGGCATGCGCAACGACGCAGTAGATCTCGCCGTCGGTTTCGGCCTCGGCGGCGCGGATCGCGGTGGCGATGCGCTCATGGTCCTGTGGGCTGATCGGTCGTGTTGCCATCTTCTCTCACCAGCTCCCTGAAGACCCGCCACCGCCGGACGAACCGCCGCCGCCAGAAAACCCGCCGCCGCTGCTTGAGCCCGAAGACCAGCTGCTGCCCGAACTTCCCGATGACCATCCGCTGCCCGACGACGAACTTGTTGTCCAGCTGCTGGAGCCCGAGGACGATCCGCTCGGCCCCTGGCCGTAGCGAAAGGTCATGCCCAGCCATTTATACACGCCCGGCGAGAGCTTGGTGCCGAAGATCGGCGGCAGGAAGGCCATCGCCAGGCCGCCGAAGAACATCGCCGCCCACAGGATCAGGAAGACCGCGACTATAGGATCGACGGGCGTGCTGTGGTCGGCCGGGTTGCGCTTGCCGCGCGCCTCCAGCTCTTCCGGATTGCCTTCCAGCACCATGACCATGTCGTCGACGGCCGTGGAAATGCCGCCGGAGAAATCACCGGCGCGGAACGCCGGCACCATGTCGTTTTCGATGATCAGTTTGGTGTGCAGGTCGGTCAGCGTGCCTTCCAGCCCGTAGCCGACCTCGATGCGCATCTTGTGGTCGTTCTTGGCCACCAGCAGAAGCACGCCGTTGTTTTCGCCGGCCTGGCCGAGTTTCCAAAAGCGGAACAGCCGGTTGGCGTAGGGTTCGATCTCCTCGCCGTCCAGGCTGTTGATCGTGGCGACGACGATCTGGTCGGAGCCTTTGGTCTCAAAATCCGCGAGCTTCTGCGTTAGTGCCGCCTTGGTCGCGGCGTCGATAATACCGGCATTGTCGACCACCCGCCCGGTGAGTGCCGGCAGGTCTGCCGCCAAGGCTACGAACAGCATGGCGAGCATCGTCAACAAGGCGATGCCGATCGTCGCGGCTGCGCGGCCAGGTTTTGGCGGATTGAAGACGCGTACTGTCATGCCGTCACCAGCTCCCCTCAACCACCATGACCGTCCTCGATCACCATGATCATGTCGTCGACCGCTTTGGAAATACCGCCGGAGAAATCGCCGGCGCGGAAAGCCGGCACCATGTCATCTTCAATGATCCGTGTAGCCTGCTGGTTGGTCAGTGTGCCCTCCAGCCCGTAGCCGACCTCGATGCGCATCTTGCGGTCGTTCACGGCCACCAGCAGAAGCACGCCATTGTTCTTGGCCTTCTGGCCGAGCTTCCAGGCGTTGAACAGCCGGGTGGCGTAAGGCTCGATCTCCTCGCCGTCGAGGCTGGGAACCGTCGCGACGACGATCTGGTCGGAGCCTTTGGTCTCGAAATCGGCCAGCTTCTGCGTCAGCGCCGGCTCGGTCGCGGCGTCGATGATGCCTGCATTGTCGACGACACGACCGGTGAGGGCGGGCAGTTCCGCCGCCAGCGCCGCGAAGCTGACGAGCAAGACCAGCAAGGCAGCGCCGGTCATCGTGGCGAAACGGCCATGCCAGGGATTGGTGATGCGTGTGGTCATCTCGTCACCAGCTTCCCGAGGAGCCGCCGCCGCCGGACGAACCGCCGCCGCCGGAAAAGCCGCCACCACCGCTTGAACCCGACCAGCCGCCCCCGCCCGAAGACCCGCCGCTGGACGACCGCCGGCCCGGCTCGAATGTCATGCCCAGCCAGCGATAGCGGCGGGGACCGAGCTTTTTGCCAAAGATCGGCGGCAGGATGGAGGCAGCCATGCTGCCGAAGAAGATGATCGCCCAGATGCTGATGAAGACGCCGAAGAACAGATTGTCGGTATTGATGGGCGGCTTCTTGTTGCGCTCGCCGCGCGCCTCCAATTCCTCCGGATTGCCTTCCAGCACCATCACCATGTCGTCGACGGCCTTGGAAATGCCCCCGGAGAAATCGCCGGCGCGGAACGCCGGCACCATGTCGTTTTCGATGATCAGCTTGGTGTGCAAATCGGTCAGCGTGCCTTCCAGCCCATAGCCGACCTCGATGCGCATCTTGCGGTCGTTCGGCGCCACCAGCAGCAGCACGCCGTTGTTTTCCTTGGCCTGGCCGAGCTTCCAGAAGCGGAACAGCCGGTTGGCGTAAGGCTCAATCTCCTCGCCGTCGAGGCTGGGGATGGTGGCGACGACGATCTGGTCGGAGCCTTTTGTCTCGAAGTCGGCGAGTTTCTGGGTGAGCGCGGCTTTGGTTCCCGCGTCGATAATGCCGGCGTTATCGACGACGCGGCCGGTCAGCGTGGGGAGATCGGCGGCGAAGGCGGTGAGGGGCAGGAAGACGGCCAGAAAGGCGAGAAGAACACCAAGGTTGGCGTTCCTTCGCGTCCCCCTCTGTCCTGCCGGACATCTCCCCCTCGAGGGGGGAGATTGGCAATCTCGCTGCCGACGCTCAGCCGGCAACGCTGATAATTGGCGCAAGGACAGAAGACAGCTGATCTCCCCCCTTGAGGGGGAGATGTCCGGCAGGACAGAGGGGGGTGTGAAGGAACGCAAGGCTGGCAAAGGCCAAGCTCACCCAGACGTCATCACCCGCCCTGCTTCGTGCCGAAATCGACCTTCGGCGGCTGCATCTTGTCTTCTTCGACGGTGAAGTTGGCGAAGGGCTCGTTGCTGCGGAACCAGAAGGTTGCCCATAGCACCGACGGAAAGGTCCTCAGCGTCAGATTGTAATCCTTGACCGCCAGGATGTAGTCGCGCCGCGCCACGGCGATACGGTTCTCGGTGCCTTCGAGTTGCGCCTGCAGCGCCAGGAAATTCTGGTTGGCCTTGAGGTCGGGATAGGCCTCCGACACCGCGATCAGCCGCGACAGCGCGCTGGTCAGCCCTGATTGCGCATCCTGGAACTTCTTGAGCGCTTCGGGGTCCTTCAGCGTTTCCGGCGTCACCGTGATCTGCGTCGCCTTGGCGCGCGCTTCGACCACCGCATCGAGCGTGTCCTTTTCATGCGAGGCATAGCCCTTCACCGTCTCGACCAAATTGGGAATGAGGTCGGACCGACGCTGATACTGGTTCAGCACCTCGCTCCATGCCGCCTTGGCGTTTTCCTCCGCCGTCGGGATGGTGTTGAAGCCGCAGCCGGCGAGCAGAGGCAGCACGACGGCCATCATCAGCACGGCCGGCAGACTGCGGAAAGGGAAGGCAAGGCGCTGGGCAAACATGGTGAGGTCCCTCGACAGAAGTTGCATGCGAAGCATTAGCACAATCCGCGCTCAAGAAAATGTCTGCCGCTGGCGCGCATTCCTGGCGCGCATTCATGCGCCGGCGAGGCCCTGTGATTGATCGCGCGAACACGATATGGTTGCCGGCAAACAGGACAGGATCATGGCGGAAGGCCGCGACGATGACAGCGAATCGCGCCGCATTATCGAGCGCGTGGCGAACGAGGGCGGCCTTGGCGGCGCATCGCTGGTGTCACGGGCAGCGAAAGGCGCGCGCGATCATGTTACCGCAGCGGAGGCCGACCGATCTGATCCGATCGAGGTCTGGGGCACCCGCATCGGTCGCGCACTTGGGCTCATCGTCGCCCTCGGCCTTTTGATCTGGCTCGTGTACTACGTCTCCCGGGGCAGCTAGAGCATGATCCTGAAAAGTGGGAACCGGTTTTCTCGGACAAACGGGAACCGTTTTGTCCGGAGATCATGCTCCAACCAAAGAGATAGATCAGGATGACGATTCAACGAAAAATTATCCGTATCTAGGATTTTCCATGAACAGCGAAAAAGCCGACGCGCCGCGCGCGGTCATCGTCATTTCCAGCCATGTCGCCCGCGGCTCGGTCGGTAACCGCGCCGCCGTGTTTGCGCTGGAGACGCTGGGCTTTCCGGTGTGGGCGGTACCGACGGTCATCTTGCCCTGGCATCCGGGCCACGGCCGCGCCACGCGCATCGTGCCGCCGCTCGACCAGTTCAAGGCGCTGATGGCCGATCTCGAGCGCGCGCCCTGGCTGGGTGAGGTCGGTGCGGTGCTGTCGGGCTATCTCGGCGAGGCCGGCCAGGCCGACGCCGTCGCTTCGCTGGTCGCGGCCGTCAAGGCCAAGACACCGGAAGCGATCTATATATGCGATCCGGTGATGGGCGATTCCGGCGGGCTCTACGTGCCCGAGCTGACGGCCGCCGCCATGCGTGATCGACTGATGCCGATCGCCGACATCGCCACCCCCAACCGCTATGAGCTGGAGTGGATGGCCGGCGCGCCCTTGCCCGATCTGAAATCGGTGATCTCGGCCGCCCTCCATGCCGGACCGTCAACAATGCTGGTGACGTCGGCACAGTCGATGATGACCGGCGGCACCGGCAATCTGCTGCTTGACGGCACCCAGGCGCTGCTGGCCGAACACCGCCTCATCGACAAGCCGCCGAATGGCCTCGGCGACCTGACTGCGGCCGTCTACCTCGCCCGCATCCTGTCGGGGCAGCCGCCGATCAAGGCGCTGCAATCGACCACCGCCGCCGTCTACGAAATCCTGGCGCGAACCGCCAAGCGTGGCGGCGACGAGTTGCAGCTTGAAACCGATGCCCAGAGCCTGTCGCATCCGATGGCGATGGTGCAGCTGCGCCACCTCACGCATCCGGGGCGGGACCGCCGGGCGTGACGTCGACCGTGGTCGTCGGCGTAGACGGCTGCAAGGCCGGCTGGATCGCCGTCCGCCGCGATCTGGATGCCGCGCCGTCAGTCCGCGTCTTTCCCAGCTTTGCGGCCCTGCTCGACGCCTTGCCCGCCGATGCGACAGTGGCCGTCGACATGCCGATCGGCCTGCCGGACGTCTCGCAAAGAGGCGGGCGCGGGCCGGAGACCTTGGTACGGCCAATGCTCGGAGCACGGCAATCCAGCGTCTTCTCTATCCCGTCCCGCGCGGCCCTCTACGCCGACATCAGCGACTTCACCACGGTCGAGGCCTGGTATGAGGCGCATCGGCGCGCCAGCGAGGTGGCCAGGGCGACCTCCGATCCGCCACGCGGCGTCTCGATCCAGGCCTTCGGCATCTTTGCCAAGATACGCGAGATCGACGCGCTGCTGATCGCACGTCCGCAACTGCGCCGCCGCGTCTTCGAATCGCACCCCGAAGTGGCCTTCTGCCGGCTGAACGGCGAAAAACCGATGACGCTGCCGAAGAAGATCAAGGGCGCAGTCAATCCTGCCGGGATGGAAGAGCGCAAGGCACTGCTCTGCCGGCAGGGCTATACCAGAGCTTTCCTTGACCAGCCGCCGCAACGCGGTGCTGCCGCCGACGATTTCCTCGACGCCGCAGCGATGATGCTGATTGCCGGACGCATTGCCGGCGGCGAGGCAAAGCCGTTTCCCGACCCGCCGCTTGCCGACCGTTTGGGCATTCCCCTGGCGATCTGGGCGTGAGGCAAGCGGCGAGCCATGCGTGCGGCATGGCGATTTGCGACGAAGCCATCCGCAATTCGGCATTGCCCGCGACGGGCATTTGCCGTTAGAGCCTTTCTAACTTGAAATGAGCTGCCGTCGCTAACCCCGAAAGGCTTCATCCCTAGCCCATGCCCCATCTCCCCGAACATCTTTGGACCGGCTACCGCAATTTCATGAATGGCCGCTATCTCACCGAGAGCGGACGCTACCGCGAGCTCGCCCGCGAGGGGCAGGCGCCCGAAACCATGATCGTTGCCTGCTGCGATTCCCGCTCTGCCCCCGAGGCGATCTTCGACGCCGGTCCGGGCGAACTGTTCGTTCTGCGCAATGTCGGCAATCTGGTGCCGCCCTATGCACCGGACGGCGAGTTCCACTCGACCTCGGCCGCGCTCGAATTCGCCGTGCAGAGCCTGAAGGTGAAAAACATCGTGGTGATGGGCCATGGCCGCTGCGGCGGCATCCGCGCCGCGCTCGACACCAATTCGGCGCCGCTGTCGCCCGGCGACTTCATCGGCAAATGGATGAGCCTGATCGCGCCGGCGGCCGAAACCGTGTCGTCCAGCACCTTCATGACGGCAACGGAACGGCAGACGGCGCTGGAGCGCATCTCCATCCGCTATTCGATCGCCAATCTCAGGACCTTCCCTTGCGTCTCCATCCTCGAAGGCAAGGGGCGGCTGTCGCTGCATGGCGCCTGGTTCGACATCTCGACCGGCGAACTCTGGGTGATGAACAAGGACACTGGGGACTTCGAGCGGCCGGATTTGACGTAGACCCATGATCCGGAAAAGTGGGAACCGGTTTTCGGATTAGGGCATGGTCAAATAAGAGGAGGCAAGAATGCGGCTTTGGCGTGCGATCGCTTTCGCCGTAGCGGCGCTGCTGATTTCGCTCGTCCGTGCCCGCTCCGATGACGGCGCTATTATAGACCGCTGGTATTCGGCGCTGCTGGTTGCCGATCGCACCGAATTGTCGGACCTGCTCGCCGACGATGCCAGCATCAAGCTCGACGATCTCGGCGTCGTGCAGTCGAAACAGGAATTCATCGCCTCGATCGACGAATGGAAGGGCGCGGTCGCCGGCGCCGCAATCCGGCATCGCGTCGAAAAGAGCGAGGCCGGCGTCACCACTGTCATCGCCTGCTATGATTTCCCCAACAATGACATGCTGATGCAGGAGACGTTCGCCGTCACCGGCTACCGCATCACCGCCAGTTCGCAAGCGGCGATCGCGGAAAATTGCGACGGCTTCTGACGCGGGCTTGAACGGCCGCGCTGTTGCGCCGCGCCAGTCATCGCCCTACATCGGTCAGCAAGCTCCGCCAATCATCGAAAGATCCCCCATGCCGTCCACGAAAACCGTCGATCTCGCCGCCCATCCGCTGACCAAATGGCAAGGGCCGCTCGGCCTGCCGGATTTTGCCAGCATCGGCGACGACGATTTCTCCTCGGTGTTCGACGCGGCGCTGAAGGCACATGAGGCCGAAATCGATGCGATCGCCGGCAACAAGGATGTGCCGACCATCCAGAATACGCTGGCAGCCCTCGAGCTCGCCGGTGAGCCGCTCGACCATGTCTCGTCGATCTTCTGGTGCCGGGCCGGCGCCCACACCAACGATTCGATCCAGGCGCTGGAGCGTGAGATCTCGCCGAAGATGTCGCGGCATTTCTCGGCGATCTCAATGAACGAGAAACTGTTTGCCCGCATCGACGATCTCTATCAGCGCCGGGAGACGCTCAAACTCGGCGCCGAGACGCTGCGGGTGCTGGAGAAGACCTGGAAAGGCTTTGTGCGCTCGGGCGCCAAGCTCGACGCCGACGGCAAGAAGCGGCTGGCCAACATCAGCGAGGAGCTGTCCTCGCTCGGCACGACCTTCGGCCAGAACGTGCTGGCCGACGAGCGCGACTGGGCGCTTTTCCTCGACGAGGCTGATCTTGCGGGCCTGCCGGACTTCGTGAAGAGTTCGATGGCCGAAGCCGCCGAGACGCGCGGCCAGAAAGGCCGCTACGCAGTCACCTTGTCGCGCTCTATCTATGAGCCGTTCACGACCTTCTCCGAACGCCGCGACCTGCGCGAGAGCGCCTTCCGCGCTTTCACCATGCGCGGCCAGAACGGCGGCGCCAGCGACAACACCGCAGTGGTGCGCGACATGCTGAAACTGCGCGCCGAAAAGGCCAGGCTGCTCGGCTATGCCTCGTTCGCCGCGCTGAAGCTCGACGACACCATGGCCAAGACGCCGAAGGCGGTGCACGACCTCCTCGACCCGGTCTGGGAGAAAGCGCTGGAGAAGGCCGCCGCCGACCAGAAGGAGCTGGAGCGGCTGGCGACCAAGGCCGGCAGCAACGAAAAATTCGCCGCCTGGGACTGGCGCTTCTACCAGGAGAAATTGCGCGCCGAAAAATTCGCCTTCGACGAGGCGGAGCTGAAACCCTATCTGCAGCTCGACCGCATCATCGACGCCTGTTTCGACGTCGCCACCAAACTGTTCGGCATCACTTTCGAGGAGAAGAAGGGCATCGCCGCCTGGCATCCCGACGCGCGCGTCTTCGTGGTGAAGAACGCCGATGGCAGCGAGCGCGGCCTGTTCCTCGCCGACTATTTCGCCCGATCCTCGAAGCGTTCTGGCGCCTGGATGAGCGCGCTGAAGTCTGGCTACAAGCTTGGGGATGGCTCAAAGCCGGTGATCTACAACATCATGAACTTCGCCAAGCCGCCGGCCGGGGAAGCAGCGCTGCTGTCGGTCGATGAGGCCAAGACCCTGTTCCACGAGTTCGGCCATGCTTTGCACGGCATGCTGACCGACGTCACCTGGCCGTCGGTGGCGGGCACGTCGGTTTCCCGCGATTTCGTCGAACTGCCTTCGCAGCTCTACGAGCACTGGCTGACGGTGCCCGCAGTGCTGGAAAAGCATGCGCTGCATGTCAAGACCGGCAAGCCGATGCCGAAGTCGCTGCTCGACAAGATGCTGGCCGCCCGCACGTTCGGCGCCGGTTTCGCCACGGTCGAGTTCACAGCGTCGGCGCTGATCGACATGGCGTATCACGCGCGGCCGGATGCGCCGGCGGAACCGCTGCGTTTCGAAGCCGAAACGCTGGAAAAGCTTGATATGCCCGACACCATCGCCATGCGTCATCGCACCCCCCATTTCGGCCATATCTTCTCCGGCGACGGTTATTCAGCCGGCTACTATTCCTACATGTGGTCGGAAGTGCTCGACGCCGACGCCTTCGCCGCCTTCGAGGAGACCGGCGATCCCTTCAACCCGGCGCTGGCGGAACGGCTTCGGAAGAATATCTATGCCGCTGGCGGGTCGAAGGATCCGGAGGAGCTGTACACGGCGTTCCGTGGCAAGATGCCTTCGCCTGAGGCGATGATGGTGAAGCGGGGATTGGTGTAGCGCCGGCTTATCTCCCCCTCGAGGAGGAGATGGCCGCAAAGCGGCCAGAGGGGCTCGGCCCGACTGGGCTCGACCCGCTGCGGCAGATGAAGGTCGGCGCTTCACGCGCGAGGACCCCCTCTGTCGCCTTTGGCGACATCTCCCCCTCAAGTGGGGCGATCACCAGCGCCAAGGATCCGCCACCCGTGGCCACACCGGCCGCGTCAGCTTCCTGTAATCCGTCACCGTCGGATTGCTCGGATACGAGCTCGGCGCCGAAACATAAATAATCTCCGCCGCGATTGGTGCGAAGCCGGCGTAGAAATGATTGGTCGACTTGATCAGCAATATGTCCTTGCGCATCGGATCGACGCCGATGTTGGAGAAAATATCCGGCTCGAAGGTCTGCGTGCGGTTGGTGTTGAGGATGATGTCGACCTCCGTGCCCTCGATGCGCACCAGCGCCGTTGGTCCGAGCGTCACCCGGCTCGGCCCGAAGCTCTGCCAGCCCTCGGGGACGGCTTTCAACACCTTGACGCGCGCATCGATCGGTTCGCCGGCCAGCGGCCCGGCCTTGCCGCCGAAGCGCAGGTCGATGACGGCGCCTTCGCCTGCCGCCTGGCAAAAGGTGACAGCGATCGGGTCCCAGATCGTCGCCACGCCAAAATTGTCCACGCCCTGTTCCAGCATGGCGCGCAGCACAACGGTACCGTCGCCGGCGACGCCACCGCCGGGATTGTCCCAGATGTCGGCAATCACAACCGGCTTGCCGGGGTTTCCCTTGCGCACGGCCAGTGCCCGCGCGATGCCATCCTCGGTGTTCAGCATCGTCATCGCCGTCCTTTCGCGTATGGCGTAAAGCTCGCGCCCGAGCGTCTCCGCCAGCGCATCGCCCTTGGCCTTGTCATTGTCGGTCACGACCAGGATGCGCGTGCCCATTTCCGGCACGTCCGCCGCCATGAAGCCGTGGATGACCGAGACCGACAGCACGCCGTCCTTGCCGTGCAGCGCCTTGATGCGGTCGACGAAGGAGCGCATCGGCTCGCGGCTGGTCGGCAGCACCTGGATCATGCGGCAGTCGAAGGTCGAGATCACCGGCTTGATCTCGTCGCGCGCCGCCGCCAATCCAAGCTCGACGACATGTTCGCCGCGCTCATAGAAGTCGGTGTGCGGGAATTCGAGGAAATAGGCCATGACATTGCATGCCGCCACGCGCTTCGGCGTCAGGTGGCTGTGCGGGTCGAGCTCGACCGCGACCACCACATCCGGCCCGACGATTGCGCGAACCCGTTCCAGCAGATCGCCTTCGCAATCGTCATAGCCTTGCGCCACCATGGCGCCGTGCAGGCCGAGGATGACGGCGTCGACCGGCAAGGCTGCCTTCAACTGGCCGAGAATCTCGTCGCGCAACGCCTCATAGGTCTGCCGCTGCACCAGCCCTCCCGGCTCTGCCCAGGTGGCGGTGCCTTCGACGACGGTCAGCCCTTCGGCAGCCGCGCGCCGGCGCAAGGCGACCATCGGCGAGGAGCACAAGGTCGGTGTGTCAGGATGCTTGCCCGGCCCGGCATAGAACGCCATCTCGAACGACGCCCGGTCGGTCGGCACCGGCGAGAAGGTGTTGGTTTCGGTCGCCAGCGAGGCGGTGAAGATGCGCATGAAAACTCCGTACGGCTATTTGTTTTTCGCAATTCCGGACGGAAAACCGCTCCACACTTTTCCTGGAATTGCTATTTTACGGCCCCGAGCGCCAGCCCGCGGACGAGATAGCGCTGCAGCCAGATGAACAGAATCGCCACCGGCAGCGTCGCCAGCAGCGTCGCCGCCATTACATGGTGCCATTCGATCGTGTAGCGGCCGGCGACCAGCGAGAACACCTGGATCGGCAGCGTGTAACTTTCCTGGCTGCGCAGCATTGTGAGCGCAACGACGAACTCATTCCAGGCGTTGATGAAGGTGAAGATGGCGGTGACCGCGATTGCCGGCAGGCAAAGCGGCAGAAACACTTTTCGCAAGGTCAGCCAGCGGCCGGCGCCCTCCATCCACGCTGCTTCCTCGAGATCGCGCGGGATGGTGTCGAAATAACTCTGCAGCATCCACACGGTGAAGGCGACGTTGAAAGCCATGTAGATGACGCCGAGCGCCGTCGTCGATTCGATCAGGCCCCAGGCGGCCATCAGCCGGAACAGGCCAAGCACCAGCACGATCGGCGAGATCATCTGCGAGATCAGCAGGAACTGGCGGAAGGCGCCATACCCGGCAAAGCGAAACCGCGACATGGCATAGGCGGCCGGCACCGAGATCAGGATGGCGCCGACGGTGGCGATAACCGAGACATAGAGCGAATTGGCTAACGCCTGGCCGAATCCCGTCGCCACCCACATGTCGGCAAAATTCGACCAGTGGAATTCGCTTGGCCACCAGGTCGGCGACAGCACCTCCTGCCGCGGCTTGACCGCGGTCAAAAACATCACCGCGAAGGGGAAGATCGTCACCACGAGCAGCGGCGAAAGCAGCAGCCAGGCGATGATCGTGCGCTTCAGCTTGGGCGTCATGTACGCTGCTCCCGCATGGCGAGGCGCACATAGATCATGGTGAAGATCAAAAGGATGGCGAACATCAGCAGCGATACCGCCGAGGCCTCTCCAAGCTTGCCGATGCGGAAGGCCAGTTTGTAGAGGTGGGTGACCAATATGTCGGTCGAGTTGGCCGGCCCGCCCTGCGTCATCACCCAGATGATCGGGAAGGAATTGAAGACGTAGATGGTGTTAAGCACGATGGCGATGTTGATGAACGGCTTCAGCAGCGGAAAGGTGATCTCGCGAAACTGCTGCAGCGGCGTCGCCCCTTCCAGGGCGGCCGCCTCGTATAGATCGTCCGGGATTGATGACAAGCCGCCGAGGAAGATCGTGGTGGTGAAGGGCACCGTCACCAATATGCCGATCAGCACCTGCATCGGAAAGGCGGTCTCGGCGCGCGCCAGCCACTGGATGTTTTCATGGATCAGGCCAAGCCCGATCAGCGCCGAGTTCAGCATCCCGCTTTCGCCGTTGAGCGCCCAGCGCCAGACCACCGCCGTCATCGTCAGCGACACCGCCCAGGGCAGCATGATGATGACGCGGGCAATGCCGCGGCCGTAGAAATCGGTGTTGAGGATCATCGCCACGGGGACGGACAACAGCAGCGCGCCGCCGACCACCAGCACGGTCCACAGGCCGGTGCGCCAGAGTGCCGCCAGGAAATCGGGATCGGCGAGGAAGGCGGAATAATTGGCGAAATCGTTGAAGTCCCGCAGCTGCCCAAAACGGCTGACATCATGCGTCGATATCTGGATCAGGTCCCAGACCGGCCAGAAGATGACGACTGCGGCCAGAAACAGGCTGGGCAAGGTCAATAAATAGGGCAGGTAACGATTTTGCATCGGCCGGATTCGTACCATGTTGGACATAAGTGGCGCTGGCGCGCCAGCTCGGATCAATCTCGCATATCGGTCTAAGGCAGCGCTTCAGGGTTTGAATCTCCTGCGGACGTTTGCGCTGCCCCTCACCTGCCTGCCCATCCTCCGCAGCGGTTGCGGAAGGGAGCCCTTCCTCTCCCCCGTCGATCGGGGGAGGGGGGGGGGGGGGGGGGGGGGGGGGGGGGGGGGGCGGGGGGGGGGTGGGGGGGGGGGGGGGGGGGGGGGGGGTGGGGGGGGGGGGGGGGTGGGTTGTGTGTGGGGGGGGGGGGGGGGGGGGGGGGGGGGGGTGGGGGGGGGGGGGGTGGGGGGGGGGGGGGGGGGGGGGGCGGGGGCGGGG